>NZ_JBEZDJ010000004.1:0-202155 GCF_040648275.1 Micromonospora sp. NPDC049171 | reverse complement strand
ACGCGCCTGGCATGCGCACGCGCCTGGCATGCGCACGCGCCTGGCATGCGCACGCGCCTGGCATGCGCACGCGCCTGGCATGCGCACGCGCCTGGCATGCGCACGCGCCTGGCCATGATCGACTCGGCTTTCTTGAAATCGGGGGGTCCGGAGGTCCGGGACACCGCGACTTCCGTGAAGGCGAGTGGATCATGCCTGGCGGGGGCGGTTCGGGGTCGTGGGTGCGGGGTGGTGTGGGTGGTTTGTCCGGTGGGGGGTGGTTGTGGGTTGTGACCGGTCGCATCCGTGGGCCGGAATCGTGGCCGGGCCGGGGTCGTTACATACCCTGACGATCGCAGCACGACCTGCCGCCCGCCCGACCCGCAGGGGTTGGGGATGCGGTTCCCGCAGGTCGGAATGCCCCCGGCCCGCCGGTCATTGCAGTCCCCGCGAACGACCGTAGGCACCGCCCGACGAGGGTGCCGCGCGAGGGGCCAACCCGGAATGCCCTCGGCCCCCGGGTCGTTGCAGTCCCCACGAACGACCGTAGGCACCGCCCCGACGAGGGTGCCGCGCGATGGGGCCAACCCGGAATGACCTCGGCCCCCCGGTCGTTACACCTGGACCCCGGCGCCACGAGCCCCCCGCTCGCAGGTCGCCGACCGTCGAAGACTTTTCCCCCTTGTATGTGCGGCGCCGGACGAGGTGCTCACACCCGCCGTCACCGTTCCCCCTCGGTGGCAGCGGGTGGTCCTACCCCCGAAGGAGCTAACCACCATGAACACGATCATGCGTAAGAGTGTGCTGTCTGTTGCTGGTCTCGCGTTCGCCGGTGGTGTGTTCGCCGGTCCGATCGCCGCGCACGCCAACCCCGTCGACGCCAAGCCCGTCGCCGCCGCTGTGCAGAGCACCGCGCCGAAGCCGCAGGGCGAGCAGTCCCGGATCACCCTCAACGATGAGCAGACCGCGAACGTCAAGGCGATCATCGCCGCGACGAAGAAGGCGGGTCTGCCCGAGCGGGCCGCGGTCATCTCGATCGCGACGAGCCTGCAGGAGTCGAAGTTGGAGAACCTGGGCCACCTGGGCGATATGAACGACCACGACTCGCTGGGCCTGTTCCAGCAGCGCCCGAGCTCGGGTTGGGGTACCCCGGAGCAGATCACCGACCCCGCCTACTCCACCACCGCGTTCCTCAAGGGCCTCAAGCAGGTCGACGGCTGGCAGGACATGCCCCTGACCCAGGCCGCGCAGACCGTGCAGGTCTCCGCCTACCCCGACGCCTACGCCCAGTGGGAGCAGCAGGCCACCGACCTGGTCGGCCAGCACTGGAACAGCTGACCCCCCGCACTACCGCAGGACATCGACCGTTGGCCGGCACCCCGTAACTCGGGGTGCCGGCCAGCGGCGTTCCCGGGTCTGACCGGTGTGACGGGCTGCGACGCGCTGCGCAGTGCACGTAACCACCCCGCCCAAGAACCGGATGCTCCGAGATCTTGGACAGTTTCCGTTCTCGCGAAACGGAAACTGTCCAAGATCTCGCCTCCGGCGAGGGTGCAGGCGGTTGGTTTCGGGTTGGTGGCGTCGCGGCCGCAGCAGGGCGACCCGCGCCGACGCCCGCTGATGGATCGGCTCGCCGGCGACCTCAGCGAGTGACCCCCGGCCGCCGGGATGGCTGACTCTGCGGCATCCGACGGGCGGTGTTGGTGGCGAGCGCCCCGGCGACCAGCGCGGTCAGCACCCCGATCAGTTGGATCGACTGTCCGGTCGCCACGTCGGCACCGTGCCGCCCGAGCAGGTTGTCCACCCCGGTCGGGCTGATCGCGAACCCGACGGCCACGAACAGACCCAGTAGCGCGCCCACCGCGGGCGACCAGCGCCACGGTGCGAACGCGACGAAGAGGGCGCCAGCCAACAGGATGATCATCCCGGGCGGTACGGCGACGGGAAACTCAACCCCGGCGGCCCACAGCACGCCGATGCCCGCGGCGCCGACGACGAGGCCGGCGATGGTGAACGTCCGTGCGGTAACAGTCATGGCTTCACCCTGTCCCGGTACCGTCCGGTCCGCGTCCGCCCGGTGACGTCATCGGGGGTACGGCAGTCGGCGTACTCCGGCGCGCGAGGAACGACCCCCGCTCAGCGGACGGTGACGGTGACCGTGTGCCAGCCGGTGGCGCCGTCCGGGGCGACGTCCTGCGTACGCTCGGTCTGGGTTTCGCCTGTCGCGTCCGTCGCGCGAACCTGGAGTCGGTGCTCGCCCGGCGTGGCGTCCCAGCGCCAGGACCACTGCACCCAGGTGTCCACCGACACGGCCGGGGCCAGCGCTGCCTGCTGCCAGGGGCCGCCGTCGACGCGTACCTCGACTCGGCTGATGCCCCGATGCTGCGCCCAGGCCACACCGGCGACCGTGACCGGGCCGGTGGTCAGCCGGTTACGCCCCCGGGGTGTGTCGATCCGCGACTGGGTCTTGATCGGGCCCTGGGCGGACCAGCCGCGCGGCACCCAGTACGCGTCGAAGTCGGCGAAACGGGTCAGCTCCAGCTCGGTCACCCATTTGCAGGCCGAGACGTACCCGTAGAGGCCGGGCACGACCATCCGGACCGGGAAGCCGTGCTCGACCGGCAGTGGCTCGCCGTTCATGCCGACCGCCAACAGCGCGTCCCGCCCGTCGCGCAAGGCGGCGGTGGGGGTGCCGCAGGTCCAGCCGTCGACCGACCGGCCGACGACCTGGTCGGCATCGGCGTCCGGCTCGACCTCGTCCAGCAGCTCCCGAAGGGGTACGCCGAGCCAGCGGGCGTTGCCGATCAGGTCCCCGCCCACCTCGTTGGAGACGCAGGCAAGCGTGACGTACCGCTCGACCAGCGGCCGAGCCAGCAGATCCGCGTAGCTGTAGGTGCGCTCGGTGCCGACCCGCCCGTGGATCCGCAGCCGCCAGGTGTCCGGGTCGACCTGGGGCACCACAAGCGCGGTGTCGATCCGGTAGAAACCGAAGTTCGGGGTGACGTACGGCGCGAGCTGCGTCAACGAGAGGTCCGCGCCCGCCGGCAGGGCCGGTGCGGGGGCGACCGGCGCGGGCAGGCGGATCGCGTCGCGGGCGGCGGACACCCCGCGCCGGCCGGCCAGCCAGCGCCCACCGAGACCGGCCACCACGGCGGTGCCGAGCAGCACTCCGCTGCCGGTGAGGAAGCGTCGCCGCGACTCCGGGTCGACCCCCGTAGCCTCCACCGGCTCGTTCGCCGCCGCGGACCGCCCGCCCGGAGCCACCGGCACCGGCGCAGCGGGCGACACCGACCCACCAGGCGGCACCGACCCGGCCGGCGGCACGATCGGTGTGGGTGCTGACCAGGGCCAGGGGTCCAGCTCGAACGGGCCGGCGATGAACAGCCAGAGCACCAGGGCGCCGAGGCCGGCACCGACAAGTGACGGCAGCGCGTCAGCCGCGTCGGCACCGGAGCGGGTCAGGGCGGCGGCCACGCCGATGACACCGAACGCGGCGATGCCGGCGAGGCCGAGTGCCAGTCGGCGGACGGCCAGCACACCGAAGAGGGCGGCGAACGCTCCGAGCAGCAGGCCCGTGCCGACCAGCAGTGCGATCTTGTCGGCGGTGCCGAAGAGGTCGATGGCGAACTGTTTCAGCGACTCGGGGACGGCGTCGACGACCACCCCGCCGACCGCGACCAGGGGCGCCGACCGCGGGCCGGTCAACACGGCCACCGGTTCGGCGATTCCGATCGCGACGGCGGCGGCGGTGACCCCGGCCAGCGCGGCGTACCGCCGCGACGTGGTGCTCATCGGCCCAGTGTGCGCGATCATCTTGCCCGGTCGCCAACAACGTCAGCGTTCGGTAATGACCTACCGGCTCAACGAGCGAACCGGGGCACACCGCCGTACGGCGGTGTGCCCCGGTTCAACTACCGGATCAGAAGCCCGGGCCGTGCTGGTGGCCGTGCCCGTGACCGTGGCCGCCACCGGCGGCGGCCGGCTCGGCCTGCTCCGGCTTCTCCACCACGAGGCTCTCCGTGGTGAGCAGCAGGCCGGCGATCGAGGCGGCGTTGGTGACCGCGTTGCGGGTCACCTTCACCGGGTCGATGATGCCGGCCTTGACCAGGTCGACGTACTCGCCCTTGGCGGCGTCGAGGCCGTTGCCCCAGTCGAGGTCGGCGACCTTCTGCGTCACGACGTAACCGTCGTGACCGGCGTTCTGGGCGATCCAGCGCAGCGGCTCGACGAGCGCCTTGCGCACGACCGAGACACCGACCTTCTCGTCACCGGTGAAGCCCAGGTCGTCGTCGAGCACCGAGCGGATCTGCACCAGGGCGGCGCCGCCGCCGGGGACGGTGCCCTCCTCGACCGCGGCCTTGGTCGCCGCGATGGCGTCCTCGATGCGGTGCTTGCGCTCCTTCATCTCGACCTCGGTGGCCGCGCCAGCCTTGATGACGGCGATGCCACCGGAGAGCTTCGCCAGCCGCTCGGCCAGCTTCTCCCGGTCCCAGTCGGAGTCGGAGGCCTCGATCTCCTTGCGGATCTGGGCCACCCGGTCGGCGACGTCTGCCTTCTGGCCGCCACCGTCGACGATCGTGGTGTTCTCCTTGTCGACCACGATGCGCCGAGCGGTGCCGAGCACCTCCAGGCCAACCTGGTCGATCTTGTAGCCCAGCTCCGGGGCGACAAGCTCGGCGCCCGTGGAGATCGCGATGTCCTGGAGCATCGCCTTGCGCCGGTCACCGAAGCCCGGGGCCTTGACCGCGCAGACCTTGAGGGTCTTGCGCAGCGAGTTGACCACCAGGGTGGAGAGCGCCTGGCCGTCCACGTCCTCGGCGATGATCAGCAGCGGCTTGCTGTTCTGCAGGACCTTCTCCAGCAGCGGCAGCAGCTCCTCGATCGCCGAGATCTTCTGGGTGGTGACCAGGATGTACGCGTCCTCGAGGACGGACTCCTGACCCTCCAGGTCGGTGACGAAGTTCGGCGAGATGAAGCCCTTGTCGAACTGGAGACCCTCGGTCACGTCCAGCTCGGTGGTGAGCATGGAGCCTTCCTCGACGGTGATGACACCGTCGCGGCCGACCCGCTCCATCGCCTCGGCGATGAGATCACCGATCGTGGCGTCCTGCGCGGAGATCGTCGCCACGTTCGCGATCGACTCCTTGCTGGTGACCTCCGCGGCACGGCCGAGCAGCGCCTCGGAGACCTTGGTGGCCGCCGCGTCGATGCCCCGCTTGAGGCCGGCCGGGTTGGTCCCGGCGGTCACGTTGCGCAGGCCCTCGCGAACCATGGCCTGGGCCAGCACGGTCGCGGTGGTGGTGCCGTCACCGGCGACGTCGTTGGTCTTGGTCGCCACCTCCTTGACCAGCTGCGCGCCAAGGTTCTCGTACGGGTTGGTGAGCTCGATCTCCTTGGCGATGGTCACACCATCGTTGGTGATCGTCGGCGCACCGAATTTCTTGTCCAGGACGACGTTGCGCCCGCGCGGGCCGAGGGTGACCTTGACCGCGTCCGCGAGGGCGTTGACACCGTGCTCCAGCAGGTGTCGGGCGTCGTCCGAGAAGCTCAGGATCTTCGCCATTAATGTCCCTTCGAAGCGCCACTGCCCCGGCCCGGCGAGCCGGACCGGGGCAATGGAACTGATCGGTTGCTTACTTCTCGATGACCGCGAGGACGTCGCGGGCGGAGAGCACCAGGTACTCCTCGCCGGCGTACTTGACCTCGGTGCCGCCGTACTTCGAGTAAAGGACGGTGTCGCCGACCTGCACGTCAACCGGAACCCGGTTGCCGTTGTCGTCGACGCGCCCCGGGCCCACAGCGAGGACGGTGCCCTCCTGCGGCTTCTCCTTGGCGGTGTCGGGGATCACGATGCCCGACGCCGTGGTGGTCTCAGCCTCGTTCGCCTGGACCACGATGCGGTCCTCGAGCGGCTTGATCGCAACCTTGGTCGCGGTAGTCACGGGCATACCCTCCTGGGGTACTGGTTTCGTTGCTGGCCGGCGGGGCCAACCAGCGTCAATCTGCCTCATGCCACCGGGCGGGACCGTCGTCGCGGGTGCCGGTCCGCCTGGCGTGCGCACCCGGGTCGCGAGACCCGGAAGCTGGCACCCTCAGGGTGAGAGTGCTAATCGCAGGTTATTCCGTGGCTAGCACTCCGTCAAGGAGAGTGCCAGCGAGTCGCGCCCCGCCAGCCCGGATTTCCGGGTCCACCCGGACAATGACCGGGTGGATCTCGATCAGCTGGCGGCGCTGCGTACCCCCGAGGGGTCGGCCGCGCTCGCGACGGCGGCCGGTCTGGCCGGCGGTGATCCGCTGGTCGCGGCGTCGGCGCTGCGCGCGGCCGGGGTGCCGCCGACGCTGGCCGCGGCGGCGCTCACCCAGGCCGAGCTGCGGCACCGGGCGGCCGGCAAGTTCGGCCCGGTCGCCGCCGGGATGTTCCTCACCCGCCCCGGCCTGGAGCAGGCCACCCGCCGGGTGGTCGCCGACCGTCGAGCCGTCCGGCTGTCCGCGGCCGGCGTGCGCACCCTGGCCGACCTCGGGTGCGGCCTCGGCGCGGACGCGCTGGCCGCCGCCCGTGCCGGCATCCGGGTGTACGGGGTGGAGGCCGACCCGGTGACTGCGGCGATGGCCGCCGCCAACGCCACGGCGGCCGGGCTGGCCGAGCTGTTCACCGTCGAGTGCGGGGATGCCACCGCGTTCGACGTCTCCCGGGTCGACGGGGTCTTCTGCGACCCGGCCCGCCGCAGCAGCGGCACCGGGCGACGGATCTTCGACCCGCGCGCCTTCTCGCCGCCGTGGGACTTCGTCACCGGGTTGGCCGAGCGGGTGCCGCGCACGGTGGTGAAGGTGGCACCGGGCCTGGACCACGCGCTCATCCCGGCGGGTGCGGAGGCGGAGTGGGTCGGTGTGGACGGCGACCTGGTCGAGGCCGCGCTCTGGTGCGGGGAGTTGGCGGAGGTGCCCCGCCGCGCCACGCTCTACCGCCAGGAGGGCGCCGAGACCCGCCGCCACCAGCTCACCGGTTCGGGTGCCGACGAGGCGCCGGTCGGGCCGCCCCGGCGCTACCTGTACGACCCGGACGCGGCGGTCATCCGCGCGCACCTCGTCGCCGAACTGGCCGCCCAACTGGACGCCAACCTGGGTGACCCGAGCATCGCCTACCTCTACGCGGACCAGCCGACCCGCACCCCGTACGCGCGCTGCCTGGAGATCACCGACGTGCTGCCGTTCTCGCTCAAGCGACTGCGGGCGCTGCTGCGCGAGCGTCGGGTGGGCCGGGTGGAGATCCTCAAGCGGGGTTCCGCGCTGACCCCGGAGCAACTGCGGAGGGATCTGCGGCTGGCCGGCGACGCGGCGGCGAGCCTGGTGCTCACCCGGGTCGCCGGCGCACCGACAGTGCTGATCGGTCGGCCGGTCGACTAGCGTCGCCGGTGTGGCAGGACAGGGCACCCCGGCGACGGCACTGTTGGTCAAGCGCGGAGTCGCGTACCGCACGCACCCCTACCGGGTGTCGCCGGACGCCCCGAACTACGGCGCGCTGGTGGCGGTGGCGCTCGGCGTGGCACCGGAGCGTGTCTTCAAGTCGTTGGTGACCGAGGTCGACGGCGCGCTCACCGTGGCGGTCGTGCCGGTCACCGGCGAGCTGGATCTCAAGGCGCTCGCGGCGGCGGTGGGTGGCAAGCGGGCGGTGCTCGCCGACCGGGCGGTCGCCGAGCGGGCCACCGGCTACGTGCGCGGTGGGATCAGCCCGCTCGGGCAGCGCAGGCGACTGCCCACCGTGCTTGACGAATCCGCGTTGGACCTTCCGACGATCTACGTCTCGGCTGGTCGGCGCGGCCTGCAACTCGAACTGGCCGCGGTGGATCTGGTGGCGCTGACCGACGCCCGTACCGCGCCGTTGCAGACCCGCTGACGACAGTCGTTACGTCGACTACGCCGTGGGATACCCACGGAGTAACAGTCGCGTTGCTGAATTGTTATCGCTGCCAACAAACTAGGCACCTGAGCGGTCTTGTGGAGGCGGTGTGACGCGCAATACGTTGCCGGACACAACAAAAACAACACCTCCCCCACCCCCGAAAGGACCCTGCACATGCGTAAGGGGATCCTCACCATCGCCGCCGTGGGCCTGCTCACGACCAGCGGATTGACCGCCTGCAGCGACGACTCCGGCACCGGCTCGGCCGACTCCAAAAAGACTCCCAAGATCGGCGTGATCCTTCCGGACAGCAAGTCCTCCCCCCGCTGGGAGACGGCGGACCGCCGCTTCCTGGAAGAGGCGTTCAAGACTGCCGGCGTCCAATACGACATCCAGAACGCCCAGAACGACAAGGCCGCGTTCCAGACGATCGCCGACCAGATGATCACCAGCGGCGTCACCGCCCTGATGATCGTCAACCTGGACTCCGGCACCGGCAAGGCCGTGCTCGACAAGGCCAAGTCGCAGGGCGTCGCCACCATCGACTACGACCGGCTCACCCTCGGCGGCTCCGCCCAGTACTACGTCAGCTTCGACAACGAGACCGTCGGCAAGCTCCAGGGCGAGGGTCTGGCGAAGTGCCTGACCGAGAAGGGCGCCAAGAACCCGGTCGTGGCGTACCTCAACGGCTCCCCCACCGACAACAACGCCACCCTGTTCAAGGCCGGCTACGACTCGGTGCTCAAGCCGAAGTTCGACTCCAAGGAGTACACCAAGGGCCCGGACGACGCCGTGCCGGGCTGGGACGGCCCCACCGCCGCGACCATCTTCGAGCAGCAGCTCACCGCGACCAAGGGCAAGATCGACGGCGTGCTGGCCGCCAACGACACTCTCGGCAACGCCGCCATCTCGATCCTGAAGAAGAACAAGCTCAACGGCAAGGTGCCGGTGACCGGGCAGGACGCCAGCGTGGAGGGTCTGCAGAACATCCTCGCCGGTGACCAGTGCATGACCGTCTACAAGGCCGTCCGGGAAGAGGCCAAGGCGGCCTCCGACCTGGCCATCACCCTGGCCAAGGGCGAGAAGAAGGACACCGGCCAGACGGTGAAGGACCCGGAGGGTGGCCGGGACGTCCCCTCGGTGCTGCTCACCCCGAAGGCCATCTACAAGGACAACGTCAAGGACGTCGTCGCCGACGGCTACGCGACCAAGGAGCAGGTCTGCACCGGGGCCTACGCCAAGTTCTGCGCCGAAGCCGGCATCAGCTGACCGACGCCGCAGTACCCGCCGGAACGACAATCGCCGCCCGGCACGGGAGCACCCTCCCGTGCCGGGCGGCGCCCGCCGGACGGGCCCCGACCCTCCCTTAAGAAGGAGACCCCCGTGTCCGCGACTCCCCTGCTGGAACTCCGCGGGATCGACAAGAGCTTCGGTCCCGTCCAGGTGCTCCGCGACGTCGCCCTGAGCGTCCACCCGGGCGAAGTGACCGCACTTGTCGGCGACAACGGCGCCGGCAAGTCGACCCTGGTGAAGTGCATCAGCGGCATCTACCCCACCGACGCCGGTGAGGTCCTGTTCAACGGCGAACAGGTGCACATCGGCAGTCCCCGCGACGCCGCCACGCTCGGCATCGAGGTCGTCTACCAGGACCTCGCGCTCTGCGACAACCTGGACATCGTGCAGAACATGTTCCTCGGCCGGGAGAAGCACAGCGGCATCGTCCTGGACGAGCCGAGCATGGAACAGCTCGCCGCCGAGACGCTGGCCGGGCTCTCCATCCGCACCGTCACCTCGCTTCGCCAGCACGTCTCCAGCCTCTCCGGCGGTCAGCGCCAGACCGTGGCCATCGCCAAGGCGGTGCTGTGGAACAGCAAGCTCGTCATCCTGGACGAGCCGACCGCGGCGCTCGGCGTGGCACAGACCGCCCAGGTTCTCGAACTGGTCCGGCGCCTCGCCGACAACGGCCTGGCCGTGGTGCTCATCTCGCACAACATGAACGACGTCTTCGCCGTCTCCGACCGGATCGCCGCGCTGTACCTCGGCCAGATGGTCGCCCAGGTGAAGACCACCGACATCACCCACGCCCAGGTGGTCGAGCTGATCACCGCCGGGCGCTCGGGCGGGCTCGGCCTCGCCACCGACCCGGGCAGCAACGGCGACGGCCCGCAGCCGGCCGACTCGATCTCAGGAGGCGCCCGATGACCACCACCGCCGTGCGGAAGGACGGCCCCGCGGCCGTCACACCGGCGCCGACCGTCGGGGGCCATGTCCGCAACTACTTCAGCCGGGTACGCGGCGGCGACGTCGGCGCGCTCCCGGCCGTACTCGGCCTGATCGTGCTCTGCACGGTCTTCGCGATCATGCGGCCCTCGTCGTTCCTGTCGGCCGGTAACTTCGCCAACCTCTTCACCCAGGGTGCGGCGGTCACGCTGATCGCGATGGGCCTGGTCTTCGTGCTGCTGCTCGGCGAGATCGACCTCTCCGCCGGCTTCGCCAGCGGCGTCTGCGCGGCGGTGCTGGCCAATGTGGTCACCGTGCTCGGCTACCCCTGGTGGGTCGCCGTGCTCGCCGCGATCGCCACCGGTGTCGTCATCGGTACCACGCTCGGGATGCTGGTCGCGAAGATCGGCATTCCGTCCTTCGTGGTCACTCTCGCCGGCTTCCTCGCCTTCCAGGGCGTCGTGTTGCTGCTCGTGCAGGAGGGCACCAACATCTCCGTCCGGGACGAGGTGCTGGTCGCCATCGCCAACCGCAACCTCGCCCCCGTCCTGGGCTGGGCGCTGACCGCTGTCGCCGTCGTCGGCTACGCGGCGGTGCAGCTGCTGCGCCACCGCAACCGGTCGGCCCGCGGTCTGATCACCGACCCGATCGCGGTGGTGGCGCTGCGGATCGGCGGGCTCGCCGTCATCCTCGGCACCGCGGTGTACGTGCTCAACCTGGAGCGCAGCCGCAACGTCCTCATCGTCTCGCTCAAGGGCGTGCCGATCGTGGTGCCGATCATCGCGGTGCTGCTGGTCATCTGGACCTTCGTGCTCCAACGCACCAGCTACGGCCGGCACATCTACGCCGTGGGCGGCAACCGGGAAGCGGCCCGCCGGGCCGGCATCGGCGTCGACCGGATCCGGATCTCCGTCTTCGTGATCTGCTCGTCCATGGCCGCCATCGGTGGCATCGTGGCGGCCAGCCGGGCCAACTCGGTCGACCCCAACACCGGGGGCAGTAACGTACTGCTCTACGCGGTCGGCGCGGCGGTGATCGGCGGCACCAGCCTCTTCGGCGGTAAGGGCCGCGTCCTCGACGCCGTCCTCGGCGGCGCGGTGGTCGCGGTCATCGAGAACGGAATGGGCCTGATGGGTTACAGCGCGGGAGTCAAGTACGTGGTGACTGGCATTGTGCTGCTGCTCGCCGCCAGCGTCGACGCACTCTCCCGCCGCCGCGCGGCAGCCACCGGCACCCGCTAGCCGCGCGGGAGGTAGCACCAGGATGCGCCCAGGACCGAGCCAGGATCACGTCCGACGGCAGAACCTCGGGGCCCTGCTGAGGCACGTGCACGTCCACGGGGCGACGACCCGCGCCGAACTGACCACCACACTGGGCCTCAACCGCAGCACCATCGGCGCGCTCACCGCCGACCTGTCCGCGGTGGGGCTGGTCAGCGAGGGCGCACCCAAGGAGACCGGCCGGGCCGGCCGACCGTCACTGGTCGTCCGGCCCGAGTCGGCCCGGGTCTACGCGTACGCGTACTCCGTCGAGGTGGACCGGTTACGCGCGGCCCGGATCGGGCTGGGTGGCGCGGTCCTGGACCGCCGCGACCTGGACCGACCGCGCGGCCTGCAGGCCGCGGAGGCCGCGCCGCTGCTGGCCGGCGCGCTCAAGGAGATGCAGCAGACGGTGCCGCACGACGCGATCTGCGTCGGCGCCGGCGTCGCGGTCTGCGGCATCGTCCGCCGCGACGACGGCCTGGTGCGGCTCGGCCCCACCACCGGCTGGGTGGACGAGCCGATCGGCGCGACCCTCGCCGCCGAACTGGGCATCGGGGTGCCGGTCACGGTGGGCAACGTGGCGGACGTCGCCGCGTTCGCGGAGCACGCACGGGGTGTGGCGGCCGGCTGCGACAACGTCATCTACCTGTACGGCGACGTCGGCGTGGGTGCCGGCATCATCGCCGGCGGGCGTCGGCTGACCGGGCACGGCGGGTACGGCGGCGAGGTCGGCCACATGAAGGTGGTCGTCGACGGGCGGCTCTGTCAATGTGGTTCGCGGGGCTGCTGGGAGACCGAGATCGGCGAGCATGGCCTGCTCCGCGCCGCCGGACGCGCCGACGCCCGAGGTCCCGACGCGCTGCTGGCCGTCTTCGACGCCGCCGACCGGGGCGATGCCCGCGCCCAGACCGCGGTCCGCCAGGCCGGTGACTGGCTCGGCTTCGGGTTGGCCAACCTGGTGAACGTCTTCAACCCGGAAATGGTCATCTTCGGCGGCACCATGCGCCACCTCTACCTCGCCTCGGCGGCCCAGGTCCGCAGCCGGCTCAACTCCAACGCGCTCGCCGCCTGCCTGGAGCACGTCCGGCTGCGTACGCCGAAGTTGGGCGAGGACGCACCCCTGCTCGGGGCCGCCGAGTTGGCCTTCGAACGGCTCCTCGCCGACCCCCTCGATGTGGGCTGATCCGCGTACGCTGTCCAGCGTGGATGTCGAGCTGCGCGCTTCCGACGACGACCGCAACCGGGTGGTCGCCGAGCTGCACCGGCACACCGCGGCGGGCCGGCTGACCCTCGACGAGTTCTCCGATCGGGCCGGTGCGGTGTGGACCGCCCGCACCCTCGGCGACCTGGCCGCGCTGACCCGCGACCTGCCGCCCCTGCCCGCCCCGGCCGGCAGTGCCGACCCCGTCGAGCACGGGCGTCGGGAGCTGCTGATGCTCTTCGCCGCCGCCGCGCTCACTCTGCTGCTGCTCGGCGGCTTCCTCGCCGTCACCCGCTGATCGGCTCGACCCGTTTCCCGCTGATCCGCGTCGCCCTTGAGATGAACTGATCGCGCGATCGGTCCGTACCAGTGGGCGGACGGGCAGTCGGCAGGGTGTGGCTGCCCGGTCCAGACGCGTTTCGGTCCGGACCGAGGAGGCCCCACAGACATGGCACCGCTCAGATCCGCCCACCGCCGACTGGGCAACCGGACCCATCGAGCGGCGCTGCTGCTCATCGCGATCATCGCGGCGGTCGGTGTCCTGCCCGGCGTGGCCGTCGCCGCACCGGCCGGCGGTCAGCAGCTCAACGCCGCCGACATGACGCTGCTCAACGGGGTCCGGTTGGCCGGGCTGTGGGAGATGCCAGCCGGCCAGATGGCCGCCGAGAAGGGACAGTCGGCCAAGGTCCGGGAGATCGGCGCGGGCATCGCCAGCGAGCACCAGCGGCTCGACCAGCTCACCGTGGACGCGGCGAACAAGTTGGGCGCGAGCATCCCCAGCGAGCCGACGGCCGAGCAGAAGGGCTGGCTGGCCGAGATGCAGAAGGCCTCCGGCGCCCGGTTCGACCAGATCTTCGTCACCCGGCTCCGGGTCGCCCACGGCAAGATCTTCCCGGTGATCGGCGCGGTCCGCGCCAGCACCCGGGACGCCACCGTCCGGAAGCTCTGCGAGGACGCCAACACCTTCGTCCAGCACCACATGCAGATGCTGGAGAGCACCGGGCTGGTCCGCTGGCCGGAACTGCCGCCGGCCGCGCTGCCCGCCCCCGGCGAGGACGGATTGTTGGCCGCCGCCGCCGCGAACTCCGGCCCACAGGTCGGGGTCAGCAGCACCGTCGTCTGGCTGGTCTTCCTCGCCGCGCTGGGCACCGGCGGAATCGCCACCTACCGGATGCTGCGCCGCAGCTGACCGTCCCTCGTTGGTGGCTCGCGTCAGCGGTCAACCTGGGTGAAGTCCCAGGAGTGCGGGGCGCGGGCCACCAGCAGGGCGGGCGGATCGGGCAGCGGACGCGGGTTGCTGCGCCACTTGGAGATGACCACCACGCGATGATCCGTGGAGGAGAAGACCTCGCTGGAGACGTGCAGTGGGTCGTGCTCCAACTCGGGCAGGGCGGTGTCGCACACCCAGGTGATCAGGTCGGCGACGCCGTACGCCTCGGCGCGTGCCTCCCACATCCGCACGATCATGTCCGCCGCTCCCGTCACACGCTGACCGTGGTCAGCGGCAGTGCCGAGTCGGCCGGCAGATCCAGCCGGCTGGGCGCGACCCCGGCGGCGACCAGGTGTGACCCGAGCGCCGCCACCATCGCCCCGTTGTCGGTGCACAGCTTCGGCCGGGGCACCCGCACCCGGACGCCGTACTTCTCGGCCCGTTGCTCGGCCATCGCCCGCAGCCGCGAATTCGCCGCCACTCCCCCGCCGATCACCAGGGTGTCGATGCCCTGCGCCCGGCAGGCCGCGAGCGCCTTGCTGGTCAGCACGTCACAGACCGCCTCCTGGAAGGACGCGGCCACGTCGGCCACCGGCACCGGCTCGCCGGCCCGCTGACGCGCCTCGACCCACCGGGCAACCGCCGTCTTCAGGCCGGAGAACGAGAAGTCGTACCGGTGGGCGGCGAGGTCCTTCGCGGCGGTCAGCCCGCGCGGGAAGGCGATCGAGGCGGCGTCGCCGGCGCGGGCCTCCCGGTCGATCGGCGGCCCGCCCGGGAACGGCAGCCCCAGCAGTCGGGCGACCTTGTCGAACGCCTCGCCGGCCGCGTCGTCGATGGTGGCGCCCAGCGGGGTGACTCCCCGGGCCAGGTCGTCGACGAGCAGGAGGGACGAGTGCCCGCCGGACACCAGCAGCGCGATGGCGGGTTCGGGCAGCGGGCCGTGTTCGAGGGTGTCCACCGCGACGTGGGCGGCAAGGTGGTTCACGCCGTACACGGGCTTCTCGGCGGCGAGCGCGTACCCCTTCGCGGCGGCGACGCCGACCAGCAGCGCGCCGGCCAGCCCGGGCCCGGAGGTGACCGCGATCGCGTCGATGTCGGCCAGGGTGACGCCGGCCTCGGTCAGGGCCCGGTCCATGGTCGGCACGATGGCCTCCAGGTGTGCCCGGCTGGCCACCTCGGGCACCACGCCCCCGAAGCGGGCGTGCTCCTCGACGCTGGACGCGAGCGCGTCGGCCAGCAGGGTGTGCCCCCGCACGATGCCGACGCCGGTCTCGTCGCAGGAGGTCTCGATACCCAGGATCAGCGGTTCGTCAGCCATGGTCGTGTGGTCCGTCCCCGGTCGGCTCGGCGTCGCGCCGCATGACCAGCGCGTCGGTGTTGCTCGGTTGGTAGTAGCCGCGCCGCACCCCGACCGGCTCGAACCCGTACGTCGCGTAGAGCCGCTGGGCCGCGGCGTTGTCCACGGCGACCTCCAACAGGGTGCTGCGGGCGTCGCGCCGGGCCGCCTCGGCGAGCAGTTCCTCCAGCAGGACGCGGCCCACGCCGCGCCGCTGCACGTCCCGGCGGACGGCGATGTTCTGCACCCACACCTCGCCCGGCGGAACACCGGCGAGCCCGGCGTAACCGAGCACCGAGCCGTCCGCGTCGACGGCGACCCGGTAGTGGTGCCCGTTGGCCAGCTCGTTCCAGAACATGGCCGGCGACCACTGCTCGGCGCCGAAGAGGTCGGCCTCGATCGGCAGCACGTCGTCGATGTGCCACCAGCGGAACGGTTCGAGTCGTACCCCGGTCATGGCAGGACCGGTTTGCGGCCGGTCGCCGCCACGGCGTCCGGACGGCGCAGGTAGAGCGGGGTGAGTCGCTCGCCGGGCGCGCCGGCCCGAATCCGCTCGGCGGCCAGCAGCGCCAGCACCGTGGCGTCCGGGTACCGCGGCTCGACCCGGACGGGCAGGTCCAGAGTCTCGGCGTACCGGTGCGCGCCGTCGCCGACCGCGATCGTCGCGCCCAACTCCCGGGCGCGCGCGGCGGCCACCGCCGGCGTCGACACCTCGGGGCCGACGATCCGCTGGCCGGCACCGTCGTAGACGGCCCAGTACAGCTCCTTGCGCCGGGCGTCGCTGGCGGCCAACACCGGCTCACCGGACGCCGCCGGGTAGCCGATCCCGTCCAGCGAGCAGACGCCGTACGTGGGGATGCCGAGCACCTGACCCATCGTCGCGGCCGTGACCAGGCCGACCCGTAGCCCGGTGAACGGACCCGGGCCCAGCCCGGCGACGATGGCGTTCAGGTCACGTGGGCGCGCGTCGGCGTCGGCGAGGACCGCGTCCACCTGAGGGGCGAGCAGTTCGCCGTGCGCGCGGGCATCGACCGTGCACCGGTGCGCCCGGGACACCACAGCGTCCGCCGAGACCTCCACCAACGCCGCGGTCACCGCAGGGGTCGAGCTGTCCACCACGAGTACGAGCACGGTAAGCCAGCCTAGCCGCCCCGCCCCGCGCCCCGGTCACGCCCCGCCCCGCCCCGGACATGACGTCGCCGGTCCGGGCGGCGAACCAACGGTGAGCGGTGGCGCCGCAGCTTCCAATTGAGCGTGATGCCGGTGGGTCATCAAGATGACTCAGAGGCATCGCGCTCATCGCCATAGGTCTTCCCGGCCGGGACCCGCTCGGGCAGCAGGTGACGCTGGCCGGTGTGCCGCCGCCGTCCGCCGCCGGCTCACACACCGGGCGTTCGCGGTGCGACTGGGGCGCAAGTCCCCGATCTACCGCAATGGGATCGCGGACATCTCACGCCTGGCCCACCATGCTGGGATGTCATCCACTCGCCTTGTCACCCTTCTCGGTGCCGCCGTGCGGCACCAACGACACCTGCGCGACCTGAGCCAGCGCCAGTTGGCCGCGCTGGCCGAGGTCAGCCAGGCCGCGGTGGCCAGGATCGAACGTGGCGAGCGAGCGCCGACCATCCCGGTGTTGGAGCGGTTGCTTGCCGCCATGGACGTGCAGTTGGTCGTTGGGGTTGAGCCGCTGGACGCACACCTGGACGCGCTCGGATCGACGACCTGGCCGCCCGGCCGATCGCCGAGCGGATCGACGCGCTTGGCCTGGACGAGCTACTGAGCCGGCGAGGTGCGCCACGGTGAGCGGAGTTACCAGGTCGTGCCGCTTGTCGAGCTGGAGCTGACCGAGCCGCGCGCCGCCGAACTGTTGCGCCGTTACCGGGCCCGGCAGCAGGCCAGCGGAAGCTGAGCGGCGGAGGTCAGCCGGCGGTGCGCTCCCAGTCGATGGTGGGCAGGCCGGCGTCGGCGAGTGCCTTGTTGGCGGCGCTGAACGGGCGGCTGCCGAGGAAGCCGCGCGGGTTCATCGGGCTGGGGTGGCCGGCCTCCAGCACCACGTGCTGTGGGTTGGTGACCAGGGCCGCCTTCTTGCGGGCGTAGCCACCCCAGAGCAGGAAGACCACCCGATCCGCGGACGCGTCAAGTGCCCTGATTGTCGCGTCGGTGAACTCCTCCCAGCCGGCGTTGGCGTGCGAGCCCGGGGTGGCCTGGCGCACGGTCAGCACCGCGTTGAGCAGCAGCACGCCCTGCGCGGCCCAACCGTCGAGGTTGCCGCTGCGCGGCTTGGGAACGCCGACGTCCTCGCCCAACTCCTTGAAGACGTTGCGCAACGACGGCGGCACCGACACACCGTCACGGACGCTGAAGCTCAACCCGTGTGCCTGCCCGGCCCGGTGGTAAGGGTCCTGACCGAGGATCAGCACCCGGGTGCTCCGCGGCGGGCACAGCCGATAGGCCGAGAACAGGTCCTCCAGGGGCGGGAAGACGGTCTGCGTCGCGTATTCCCGGGCGACGAACTCGCCGAGCGCGGTGGTGCGGGCGGCGTCCAGGTGGGGGGCGAGCGCGGCACGCCACTGCTCCGGCAGCAGGGCCAACAGGTCAAGGGCGGGGGCGTCGTCGGGCATCAGGAACCTCTCACAGCGCGGGTCGGTCCCCCGCACTCTAGGCATCGGGTACGACAGCCGCCGGGCTAGCCCAGGTCGGCGAGCCGCCGGGCCCAGTCGCCACCGATCGGGTCCAGCTCGACGATCCGGGTGTCGTCGTCGCGGCGGTCGATGCGGACCCGTAGGTGCGCGTCGACCAGCTGCTCCACCAGGCCCTCACCCCACTCGACCACCGTCACCGAGTCGTCCACCGAGGCGTCGAGGTCCAGGTCGTCGATCTCGGCGCGCGGGTCGGTGGCGTCACCCAACCGGTACGCGTCGGCGTGCACCAGAGCGACCCGGCCACCCCGGGCCGGATCGGGGCGGTGCACCCGGGCGATCACGAAGGTCGGCGAGGTGATGTCGCCGACGACACCGAGCCCGGCGCCGACGCCCTGGGTGAGCGCGGTCTTGCCGGCGCCCAGCGGACCGGTCAACAACACCAGGTCGCCGGCCCGCAGCAGCCCGGCCAGGCGTCGGCCGAACTCCCGAGTGTCCTCGACGGTCGGCAGCTTGACGACGTGACTCACCGTTCCTCCGGCTTCCCCAGTGACTCCAGGAACCGCGCGAGCGCGGCATTGACCTCGTCGGCGTGCTCCAGCATCACCACGTGACCACTGTCCTTGATCTTGACGAACTCGGCGTGTGGCAGCCGCCGGACGATCTCCTCGGAGTGGACCACCGGGGTGATCATGTCCTTGTCGCCGACCACCACCAGCACCGGCGTCGCGGCCAACGCCGCCAGAGCCGGGAAGCGCGAGTGGGTGGCCAGGGTCCGCAGGTAGCGGGTCACCGTGTCGGCCGACGTCCGAGAATTCATCGTCTCCACGTAGGACACCAGCGCCGGGCTGGGCTTGCGGGTGCCGAAGCCGTACTTGCGGGTCAGCAGCCAGGCCACGTTCGACGTCGACTTGCGGGCCTTGTCGATCACCGGCCCGCCGTAGCGGGTGGCGTTGCTGACCATGTAGAGCACCGGGCCGCCGACCCGGCCGAGCAGCGCGGGCGCGACCAGCTTGGTCTCCGCGACGAGCCCGCCCGAGGTGGCCATCAGGACGGTGCCCACCACCCGGTCACCGAACAGCTCGGGAAACAACTCGGCGAACGCCATGATGGTCATGCCGCCCATCGAGTGGCCGACAAGCACCAACGGCCCGTCCGGGGCGGTGCGGTCGATCACCTCGCGCAGCGTCCGGCCGAGCACCGCGAGGTCGTACTCCCCGGTCTCCAGCCGGCCGGACCGACCGTGACCCGGCTGGTCGTACGCCACGATCCGGTGGTCGCCACGGGCGGCGAGCATCTGACGTTGGAAGTGGAACGTGCCCATGTCCAGGCAGAAGCCGTGCACCAGCACCACCGTCGGGTGCCCCGGCACCGGCCGGGTCGGCTCGACCACCTCGACGTGGATGTCCGTGCCGTCCGGCAACGCCAGGCGGAACGCCTCGTCGTACCGCTGCTCGCCGAACGCCTCGTGCGCGTAGCGGTCGGCCGGGTCGGCCTTGAGCCGGCGGACCAGGGTGCGCTCGGTCGCCACCCCGGCCACCAGGCCCGCCGCGGCCACCCCCACCGCGGCGCCGACGATCCCCGCGACCCGGCCCACCGCGGTCCGCGGACGCGGAATGCGATAGCTCATGGCCGCTCGCCGTCATAGACCCGGGGCACCCGCGTGCTGCCGAACCGGGTCACGATCTCGTAGTTGATCGTGCCGACCGCCTCGGCCCAGTCGTCGGCTGTCGGCTCGCCGTCGGCGCCGCTGCCGAAGAGGGTCGCCACGTCGCCGTCCGCCACCGGGTCGTCGCCGCAGTCGAGCACGAACTGGTCCATGCAGACCCGCCCCGAGATCGTCCGCCGTACGCCGCCGAGCTGCACCGGCCCGGTGTTGGAGGCGTGCCGGGGAACCCCGTCGGCGTATCCGAGCGGGACCACGGCCAGGTTCGCGTCGGATTCCGTGGTGTAGGTGTGCCCGTAGGAGACCCCGGTGCCGGCGGGCACCCGCTTGGTGAGCATCACCCGGGCGCGGGCGGTCATCGCCGGCCGCAGCCCGTACGTCTCACCGGCCACCGGGGAGAGGCCGTAGATGGCCAGACCGGGGCGGACCAGGTCGAAGTGGGTGTCCGGGCGGGTCAGGGTGGCCGCCGAGTTGGCGAGGTGCCGCCAGCGCGGTCGCAGCCCCGCCCGCTCGACCATGGCCAGCCCCTCGTGGAAGACGGCCAGTTGACGGTCGATGGTGGGGTGGCCGGGCAGGTCCGCGTACACGAAGTGGCTCCACACGCCGACCACCTCGACCAGGCCGTCGGCCTGCGCCTTCGCGGCGGCGTCCAGCAGCGCCGGCCAGTCGGCGACTGTCGCCCCGCCCCGGGACAGCCCGGTGTCGATCTTCAGGTGCAGGCGGACGGGGCGCCCGGCGAGCCGGCTCGCCTGGAGCATCTCGTCCAGTTGCGACAGGCTGGCCGCGCTCAGGTCCACCCCGGCGCTGACCCCCTCGTGCAGCGGCAGGCCGGGCGCGAGCAGCCAGGCCAGCACCGGCTGGGTCACGCCGGCCCGGCGCAGGGTGAGCGCCTCGTCGAGGGTGCAGACACCGAGCCAGTCCGCGCCGGCGTCGAGGGCCGCGCGAGCGGCCGGGAGCATGCCGTGGCCGTACCCGTCGGCCTTTACCACCGCCATCAGCTCGGCGGTGGTGCCGGAGCGGAGTCTGCCCACGTTCTCGCGGATCGCGTCAAGATCGACGCGTACCTCGGCCTGCCACATACGCCCAGCCTACTTTCCGCCGTGATCACCGGGGGCGGCGACGCGCGCCCTCAGACCCCGACCCGACCGGAACGGCCCGATCAGCCCAGCCGGGCGACAACCGGGCGAAGGGCGGTCACCACGTCGGGCGCGGTCACCGGCCCACCCCGGGCCGCCTCCCGGCCGGCGAGCCCGTGCAGGTACGCGGCCGCGGCGGCGGCCCGATCGGCGGGCACCCCGGCCGCCAGCAGCGAGCCGAGCAGCCCGGCCAGCACGTCGCCGGTGCCCCCGGTGGCCAGGGCCGGGGAGCCGGTCGGGTTGACGTACGCCCGACCGTCCGGCGTGCCGATCACCGTGCGGTCACCCTTGAGCAGCACCACCGCGTTCATCCAGGCGGCCAGCCGCAGCGCGGCGCCGACCCGGTCGGCGCCGGGCTCCTCACCGCACAGCCGGGTGAACTCACGATCGTGCGGGGTGACCACGATCGGCGCGTCCCGACCGCGCAGCCGGTCGGCGAGCGAGCCGTCCACCAGCAGGGTCAGCGCGTCGGCGTCGAGCACCACCGGGACCGCGGTGGCCAGCACGGCGCGCAACTCGGCCGCCGCCTCCGCGCCGGTGCCCAGCCCGGAGCCGCAGACCCAGGCCTGCGCCCGGCCCGCGTCGGCGACCCGCGCACTGGCGATCACCGAGGGGTGCTGGTGCAGCACCTCGGCGCGGGCGCCGCCGGCGTAGCGGACCAGGCCGGTCGGCCCGGCCAGGGCGCCGCCCACGGAGAGCACCGCCGCACCCGGGTAGGTCGCCGAGCCGGTCGCGACCCCCACCACGCCCCGCGTGTACTTCTCCGACGCCGGGCCCAGCTTCGGCCACCAGTCGACCAGGTCGGACCACTCGGTGACCAGCAGCGCCGGGGTGCCCCGCAGCCACTGCCGCAACCCGATGTCGACAAGCTCCACCTGCCCGGCCAGGGCGGCGGCCGGCCCGACCACCAGGGCGGGCTTCAGCGCGCCGAACGCCACAGTCACGTCGGCGTGGACCGCGTCCGGCCGGCCGGACGCGGCCAGCGGCACGTGCCCGGTGTCCACCGCGACACCGCTCGGCACGTCCACCGCCAGCACCGTGGCCCGGTTGCCGTCGCGCCCGCGCAGCTCACCGAGCCGCTGGACCACCTCGTCCGCACCCGCCCGCAGCCCGCCGGTGCCCCCGATGCCGACGATGCCGTCGAGAACCAGGTCGACCGGGCCGTCGGGCTGGTCCACAAGTCGACCACCGGCGGCCCGCAGCGCGGCCAGCCCCGCCGCGTGCGCACGCCCGGGGGTGAGGAGCAGCGCGGACACCTCGACACCCCGGCGGGCCAGTCGCTCCCCGGCGTACAACGCGTCGCCGCCGTTGTCGCCCGAGCCGACCAGCAGCAACACCCGACCGCCGTAGACCCCGCCGCGCTCGGTGAGCAGCAGCGCGGCCCTGCGGGCCAGCCCGGCGGCGGCCCGCTGCATCAGCGTCCCCTCCGGCAGCGTGCCCATCAGCCCCGCCTCGGCCGCCCGTACGTCGGCCACCCGCCACACCGATCTCATGCCACCGTGTCCCCATCCGCTCGCGGGTGGACCCGACTGGCCCGCCCGGTCGACGTCACCGTTCCGCGACCACCATCGCCGACGCGATCCCCCCGTCGTGCGACAACGAGAGGTGCCAGTGGTTGACCCCGCGCGCCTCGGCCGCCGCCGCCACGGTGCCGGCGACGGCCAGCCAGGGACGGCCGTCCGGGTCGGCCATGATCTCGCAGTCGTGCCAGCTCAGCCCGGCCGGAGCGCCGAGCGCCTTGGCCACGGCCTCCTTGGCGGCGAACCGCGCGGCGAGCGACTCCGGTGGGCGCGGGCTGCCGGAGCGGGTGTGCCGCTCGGCGGTGGTGAAGAGTCGGTCGGCGAGCAGCGGCGTCCGGGCCAGGGCTCCGGCGAACCGGTCGACCAGGACCACGTCGATGCCGACAGCGACGATCACCACACCACCCTACCGGCGGCCGGGGGTCGCAGATTAGCCGTCGGGTTCGCGGTGGGCAACGCCTGTGGACAAGCCGGGGTACGGCCCGCCGCCCGCCGTCCACAGGGCATCGCCGGGGCCGCCGAGCCCGCCTAGCGTCAGCGCGTCGATACCGATCGTGCACGGGGGTGTGGTCATGACCGAAGAGCTGTTCGCCGTCCGGCCGGAGGAGCTGCGGGCGGTCGCCGGCACGCTCGACGACGAGGCACACCGGCTGGCGTTGGGCCTCGCGCGGGTGCCCGGGCTGCTGGTGGCCGCGCCGCAGTGGCGAGCCGGCGCGGCTCTGGCCGGGCTGGAGGCGGCCGGGCACGCCTGGTTCTGCCGCCTGGGTGCCCGGGTCGCGGCGACCTCCGGTGGGGTCCGGGCGGCGGCCGAGGCGTACGAGACGGTGGACGACCGGGCCGCCGACCGGTTCGCCGCGCTGCCCCGGTGAGCAGCGTCGGCTACCGGCAACTGTGGGCTGCCGATCCGGGTGGCTGGCGGTCCGCCGGTGCCGCGTGGGCCGGCTTGACCGGGCCGGTCGACCGACGGGTCGGCGAGCTGGGTGGGGCCGGCACGCGGCTGCGGGGCGGTTGGTCCGGTGCGGCGGCCACGGCGGCGGGCACCCGGCTCGCCGGTCTGCGTGACGAGCTGACCTCGATCGTGCCCGCACTGATCGAGGTCGACCAGGTGCTGGCCGAGTTGGCCGGCCGACTGACGGTCGCGAAGGCGCGGCTCGCCGAGGCGGTCGCCCTGGCGGACGCGGGCGGACTGGTGGTGGACCGGTCGGGCGGGGTGCACGTCGATCCCGCCCGGGCCCGGCCGACCGAGCGGCCCGGCGTGGCGGCGGCTCGGGTCGCGGCCGCTCTGCGCGCCGCGCTCGACGGGGCCGGGGCGGCAGACCGGGTCGCCGCCGACCGACTGGACGAGCTGGCCCAGGCCGCCGCCTCCGGCTGGGCGTCCCCGCCACCACCGGGTCGGCCGGCGGCCGGTGCCGCACCGGCGCTGGTCCGCGCCTGGTGGTCCGGAATGACGCCGGCGCAGCGCCGGTGGCTGATCGGGCACGAGAGTGCTCTTGTCGGCCGGCTGGACGGGGTGCCGGTGGCCGCCCGGGACCAGGCCAACCGGTTGCGGCTCGGGGTCTGGCGCGCGGAGTTGCTGGCGGAGCGGCGACGGTTGCTGACCCGGGTGCCGCCGGGGCCGCTCGCGGCGGTCCGCCTGCACGGGCTGGCCGGGCGGTTGGCCGGTCTGGACACGTTGGCCGGGCGACTGACGGCGGGGGGCGAGCCGCGGGCGTTCCTGCTCGGGTTGGATCCGGCCGGTGAGGGCCGGGTGGTGCTGGCGCTCGGCGACCCGGACCACGCCGACCGGGTGCTGACCTACGTGCCGGGGACGACCGCCGGTCTCGGCGACGCTCCCGGTCAGTTGGGCAGGGCGGCGCGCGTGCTGGACCGGTGCGTCGCGCTCGCGCCAAGTGAGCGCAGCGCGGCGGTGCTCTGGTTGGACTACGACGCCCCGGATTTTTTGACCGAGGCCGCCTCGGCACGCCAGGCCCGCGACGCCGGCCCGGCGCTGCACCGCTTCCAGGAAGGGCTGCGGGTCAGCCACGAGGGGTCGCCGGCCCGGCAGACCGTGCTCGGGCACAGCTACGGGTCGCTGGTGGTCGGGACGGCCGCCCGGGAGCACGGGCTGGCCGCCGACGCGCTGCTCTTCGTCGGCTCGCCCGGGGTCGGCGCGTCGCACGCCGCCGAGTTGGGCGTGCCACCCGGGGAGGTCTGGGCGAGCAAGGCCCCCGACGACGTGATCCGCAAGGCCCGCCCGGTGGGCGAGCTGGGCCTGCGCACCCCGCTCAGCGCGGCCCAACTGGCCGCCGTGCTGGGCTGGCCCGACCGGGTCTCGCACGAGCTGTGGTTCGGTCACGATCCGTCGGATCCGGGGTTCGGTGGTCGGGTCTTCGCCAGCGGGCGCGGCGGGCACAGCGGTTACTGGGACCCGGGCAATCCCGCGTTGGACGGGATGGCCCGGGTCGTGTTGGGCCAGGGCGTTTCGGGTGGCTGAGGGCCTACTCGACGGTGACCGACTTGGCCAGGTTGCGGGGCTGGTCCACGTCGTGCCCACGGGCGGCGGCGATCTCGGCGGCGAGCACCTGCAACGGCACCGTGGTGACGAGCGGGGCCAGCAGGGTCGGCGTACGCGGCACGTAGATCAGGTGATCGGCGTACCGGACGACGGCCTCGTCACCCTCCTCCGCGATCACGATGGTCCGCGCGCCGCGCGCCCGGACCTCCTGGATGTTGGAGACGACCTTGTCGTGCAGCATGCCCCGGCCGACCGGCGAGGGCACCACGCAGATCACCGGTGTGCCCTCGTCGATCAGGGCGATCGGGCCGTGCTTCAGCTCGCCGGCGGCGAAGCCCTCGGCGTGCATGTACGCCAGCTCCTTGAGCTTCAGCGCGCCCTCCAGGGCCACCGGGTAGCCGACGTGCCGGCCGATGAACAGCACGGTGGGCTCGGCCTTCAACTCCCGGGCCAGCTCACGGACGGGCTCGATCCGGTCGAGCAGCTCCCGCAGCTTGCCCGGGATCTCCTGCAACTGCGCGACGACCGCGCCCACCTCGTCGGCGAACTTGATCCCGCGCACCTGGGCCAGGTGCAGGCCGATCAGATAGCAGGCGACGACCTGGGTGAGGAACGCCTTGGTCGACGCGACCGCGATCTCCGGCCCGCCGTGGGTGTAGAGCACGGCGTCCGACTCGCGGGGGATGGTCGAGCCGTTGGTGTTGCAGATCGCCAGCACCCGGGCCTTCTGCTCCTTGGCGTGGCGCAGCGCCATCAGGGTGTCCATCGTCTCGCCGGACTGCGAGATCACCACGATCAGCGTGGACCGGTCGAGCACCGGGTCGCGGTAGCGGAACTCGCTGGCCAGCTCCACCTCGCAGGGGATCCGCGTCCAGTGCTCGATGGCGTACTTGGCGACCATGCCGGCGTGGTACGCGGTGCCGCAGGCCACGATGAAGATCTTGTCGACGTCGCGCAGATCCTGGTCGCTGAGGCGGACCTCGTCCAGGGCGATCTCACCGGTCTCGGTGAGCCGGCCGAGCAGCGTGTCGGCGATGGCCTGCGGCTGCTCCTCGATCTCCTTGAGCATGAACCAGTCGTAGCCGCCCTTCTCGGCCGACGAGGAGTCCCAGTCGATGTGGAAGTCCTTGCCGGCGGCGGGCTGGCCGTCGAAGTCGGTGATCTCGATGCTGTCGCCGGTGATCAGGACGATCTGGTCCTGGCCCAGCTCCACCGCTTCCCGGGTGTGCTCGATGAACGCGGCCACGTCGCTGGCCAGGTAGTTTTCCCCCTCGCCCCGGCCGACCACGAGTGGCGAGTTGCGCCGGGCGCCGACGACCGCGCCGGGCACGGAGGCGTCGACGGCGAGCAGGGTGAACGCGCCTTCCAGTCGCTGGCAGACCACGCGCATGCCGGCGGCGAGCAACTGCGGGCCGTCCGGCTGACCGGCGGCGCGCAGGTCGGCCAGCGCGGCGGCGAGCAGGTGCGCGGCGCACTCGGTGTCGGTGTCGCTGGTGAACTGGACGCCCTCGGCCTCCAGCTCGCCACGGAGCTTGGCGAAGTTTTCGATGATGCCGTTGTGGATCACCGCGACCCGTCCGTCGCCGGCGACGTGCGGGTGGGCGTTGCGGTCGGTCGGCCCGCCGTGGGTGGCCCACCGGGTGTGCCCGATGCCGGTGGTGCCGTCACCGATGCCGATCGGGCTGGCCGCGCAGGAGGTCGGGTCGTCGGCGGCCCGCTCGGACAGCAGCTTCTCCAGGTTGGCCAGCTTGCCGGCCTTCTTCTCGGTCAGCAGCTGGTCGTCGCAGACGATGGCGACGCCCGCCGAGTCGTAGCCGCGGTATTCCAACCGCCGCAGCCCGTCGAGCACGATCCCCAGTGCGGGGCGCGCGCCCGCGTATCCCACGATTCCACACATGGCCCGCAGCCTAACCCAGCTTCACTCATCATGGGTGCTCGAAAGTCGGGTTATCAATCACGGAATCTGAGCGATCGGGGCGTCGGCGGGTCACAACGGGACGAGCTTCCCGGCTCCCATCACGCCCAGCCTCGGAGGGCGGGGCTGGGCCTCGCGCGGGTGGTGGCCGTAGGCTGGCGCAGGTGACGAGCACCGATGTCGACCCGCTGGTGGCCCGGATGCGGCCGTTCGGCACGACGATCTTCGCCGAGATGTCCGCCCTCGCCACCCGGACCGGCGCGGTCAACCTCGGCCAGGGCTTCCCCGACACCGACGGCCCACCGGAGATGCTCGCCGCCGCCGTCGAGGCGCTGCGCGGCGGGCAGAACCAGTACCCGCCCGGCCCGGGGATCCCCGCCCTGCGCGCGGCCGTCGCGGCCCACCAACTGCGGTTCCACGACCTGTCGTACGACCCGGACGGCGAGATCGTCATCACCGCCGGCGCGACGGAGGCGGTCGCGGCGAGCATCCTCGCCCTGTGCGAGCCGGGCGACGAGGTGGTCTGCTTCGAGCCGTACTACGACTCGTACGCCGCCTCGATCGCACTGGCCGGCGCGGTCCGGCGGCCGGTGACCCTGCGCCCCACGGCCGACGGCCGGTACGCCTTCGACCCGGCGGCACTACGCGCGGCGTTCGGCCCACGGACCCGGCTGGTGCTGCTCAACTCACCGCACAACCCGACCGGCAAGGTCTTCACCCCGGCGGAGCTGGCGCTGGTCGCCGAGCTGTGCCAGGAGCACGACACCTACGCGGTCACCGACGAGGTGTACGAGCACCTGGTCTTCACCGACGCGGCGAACCCGCACGTGCCGCTGGCCACCCTGCCCGGGATGCGGGAGCGGACGCTGCGCATCTCGTCCGCGGGCAAGACGTTCTCCTGCACGGGCTGGAAGATCGGCTGGGCGAGCGGCCCGGCGGCGCTGGTCTCGGCGGCGCTGCGGGTGAAGCAGTTCCTCACCTACGTCAACGCGGCCCCGCTGCAACCGGCGGTCGCCGTGGCGCTGGCCCTGCCGGACGACTACTACACCGGTTTCCGGGACAGCCTGCAACAGCGGCGTGACCAGCTCGTCGGCGGTCTCACCGACGCCGGGTTCGAGGTGCTCGACTCGGAGGGGACATACTTCGTCACCGCCGACATCACCGCCCTCGGCGGCCGGGACGGGGTGGAGTTCTGCCGCTCGCTGCCGGAGCGCTGCGGCGTGGTGGCCGTGCCGACGCAGGTCTTCTACGACGACGTCGAGGCGGGCCGGCGACTGGTCCGCTTCGCCTTCTGCAAGCGCCCCGAGGTGCTGACCGAGGCGGTCAGCCGGCTGCGCGGCCTGCGCGAGCGCCACTGACCGACGCGGTGCCGACCGGCGCGGTCAGCCGGCCGCACGGGCCGGGCCGGTGCCGTCCGGCACTGCGGGCGACGCGACGTCGGCGACGGACGCCGCGATCTCCGACGGTGCGACGGCCAGGGTGGCGAGCAGCGCGCCACCGTCGGCCAGCAGCACCGCCTCGGCGTCGTTGACGAAGGCGAGGTCGGCCTCGACGTGCCGGCTCGCCGCGGCGAGCAGCAGCCCGACCACCGGGTCACCGGCCTTGCGGCGCAACCCGTCGAGGTTGCGCAGTTCGCGCAGCAGGTGCCCGCGTTGGTTGCTGAGCACGGTGCGGACGGTCTGCGCGGAGCCCGATCGGGCGGCGGCGGTGACCTTGAGGAAGAAGTCGTCCCGGAAACCGCCACTGCGCGGGCTCGGCTCGTCGAGCCAGCGGGCGAGCTCGGCCCGACCGGCGGCAGTGATCTGGTAGACGACCCGGTCCGGTTTCACCGGCTGGGCCTGCCGCTCGGCGACCACCAGGCTGTCCCGGGAGAGCCGGTCGAGGATCTGGTACAGGTGGCCGATGTTGAGCGGCCCCCACTGTGGACCGGTGGCGGCCTCGAAGGCGCCCTTCAGCTCGTAGCCGTAGCTCGGGCCGCGTGCGAGCAGCGCCAGAACCGCGTGCTGGATGGCCACTGTCTCCTCCGATTCCACTGACCAACGGGCCAGGTCTTGAATTGTGACAATGTACCGCGCAGAGTGTGGGGTAGCACACGGGGAGGCGCGACATGCTCGGGTTCATCTGGGCGCAGCTACGCGGCCGTGCGGGCCGCTCGGTGGCACTGCTGGCGGGCGTGTTGGTGGCGACCACCGGCTTCGTCGTCCTGACCGGTGCCACCACCACCTCCCGTCTCGCGGTCACCGGTGCGCTGGAGCGCAACACCCGAGCCGCCTACGACATCCTGGTCCGTCCGCCGGGGACGCGCACGCCGCTGGAGGCCGAGCGTGGGCTGGTCCGCCCGAACTACCTCTCCGGCCTGTTCGGCGGCATCACTTCCGCGCAGTACGAGCAGGTGAAGCAGGTCGGCGGTGTCGACGTGGCCGCGCCGATCGCCATGCTGGGTTACTCCACCTCGTCGGTGTCGGTCCGGTTCGACCTGACCGACGCGGTCGACCGCTCCCTTGATCAGCAGGTCATTCGACTCGATCCCACCTTCACCGCCGAGCGCGGGCTCACCACCGCCCCGAGCCACCCACGCTACGTGTACGTGACCAAGCGCCCCCTGCTCCACCCCGAGGGAAAGTACACCCCGAACGATTCCTCGATCCCGTACTCGGACGGCCGGATGTACCCGTACGACATGGCGTGCGGGGATGTCCCACGGGAGGTGCTTCCGAACGGACAGAGCCAGCCGATCTGCGACCCACACCTGGCCCCGGAATCGGGGAACGGCTGGGTCTCCGAACGGGAGAGCTGGAGCGTCGACACCGTCCGGCTGTTGCCCGACGGGCGCTTCGAGGAGAGCCGCTGGTCTTCCGGTCGCGCCAAACGCGTGGCCATCGACCGACTGGTGGCCACCTACCGGGTGACGGTGCCGTTCCTACTGGCCGCCGTCGACCCCGACGCGGAGCAGCGCCTCGTCGGCCTCGACGAGGCGGTGACCGAGGGTCGCTCTCTCCGGGCCGACGACACGGCCACCGACACTCACCGCCCGCCGTATGCGCCCGAGCGGTCCATCCCGGTGTTGACCACCAGCCGCCCCTACCTCGACGTCACCGTGCGGTCCGCCCTCACCCGGCTGCCGCAGGCGCGGCCCGCCGGGCTGGGCATCCCCGACCTGAAGCAGACGCTGGACGACGCAACCGGGGTCGGGGCTGGGACCGACGAGTACGCGTTGGCCGACGGGTATCGCGACCTGCTCGCCGAGGGGATCTCCCCGACCGCCTGCTGCCGGGGTGAGTTGCAGACGATCGTTCAAGCGGGTGCCCCGGAGTACGACCAACTTTTTGACAGCACTCTCCGTGCTGTCCCGCGGCCGGCGTCGGATCCCGCGGCCTACGTCGGCGAGAACATCTACAGCTTCAACGGCCGTCCGTGGTCGACCGATGACAACGGCTTCCGCCCGCTGACCGCGCTGCCCGTGCAGCCGCCGGGCTCAGTCCTTCAGGTACGGGATTGGCGGACCGTCGGTATCTTCGATCCGGACAAGCTGAGCGGCTTCAGCGACCTGTCCTGGGTGCCGTTGGAGACGTACGAGCCGCCCCGCGTCGACGGCGCCGACAAGCGCAGCCGTCAGGCGTTGGGTGAGCGGCCGCTGGAGCCGAGCGGCAACCCGGCCGGTTACCTCTCCTCACCACCACAACTGCTCACCAGCCTGGCCGCAGTGCCGAAGCTGCTGGAGGGCAGCGCCTCCCCCACCCGGACGGCGCCGATCAGCGCGATCCGGGTCCGGGTCGCCGACATCGACGGCTACACCGAACGGTCCGCCGAGCGGGTCCGGCTCATCGCCGAGCGGATCGCCGACACGACCGGGCTGGACGTCGATCTCACCTTCGGCTCGTCGCCCGCGCCGCAGACCGTCGAGCTGTCCGCGGGCTCGTTCGGCCGGCCCGAGCTGCGGCTGATCGAGCCGTGGTCCGCCCTCGGGGTGGCCTCGGTGATCACCAAGGCGGTCGACCGCAAGAGCCTCGTACTCTTCGGGCTGGTGCTGGTGGTCTGCGGGCTGTTCCTCGGCAACGCGGTCTCCGCCGCCGTCCGGGACCGGCGTCCCGAGTTGGCGGTGCTCTCCTGCCTGGGCTGGTCGGCACGCCGGATCGCGGCGCTGATCCTCGGCGAGGTGGCCGCACTGGGGCTGGCCGCCGGCCTGCTCGCCCTCGGGCTGGCGTTCCCGCTGGCCGCCGCACTGGACATCGGGATCGGCTGGCGGCAGGCGGCGCTCGCCGTACCGGTGGCTCTGCTGCTGGCGCTGGTGGCGGGCCTGGTGCCGGCGCTGCGGGCCGCGGGCGCCCACCCGGCCGCCGCCCTGCGGCCCCTGGCCGCCCCGGCCCGGTGGGTACGGCGACCCCGCGGCCTGTTCGGCATGGCCCTGGTCAACCTGGTCCGCACGCCGGGGCGCACCCTGCTCGGGGCCGGCGCGCTGGGCCTCGGGCTGGCCGCGTTGACCCTGGTCACCGCCGCCGCCTACGCCTTCCAGGGCGCGATCGTCGGCAACCTGCTCGGCGACACCGTTTCGCTGAGCGTGCGCGGTGCGGACACCCTGGCCGCGGTCGTCACCGTCCTGCTGGGTGCCGGTGCCGTCGCCGACGTGCTGTACCTGAACGTCCGGGACCGCGCCGCGGAGTTGTCCACGCTGCGCGCGATCGGGTGGACGGATGCGGCGCTGGGCCGCCTGGTGGGTTACGAAGGGCTTCTGATCGGCGCGCTCGGGGCGGTGGCCGGGGCGGGGATCGGGCTCGCCGGGGCCGCCTGGCTGGTCGGCGCTCTGCCGACCGACCTGGTCCTGGTCGCCGCCTCGGTGGCGCTCGGCGGGGTGGTGGTCACCTGTCTCGCGGCGCTCGTGCCGGCCGCGTTGCTGCGCCGGCTCCCGACCGCACGGCTACTGGCGGAGGAGTGACGATGGAGACAACGACGGGCAGCATGGTCCGGACGCTCGGGCTGCACCGGCAGTTCCGCAGCGGCGCCGAGCGGCTGACCGCGGTCGACGACGTCTCACTGGAGATCAGGGCCGGGTCGGTGGTGGCGCTCACCGGTCCCAGCGGCTCCGGCAAGTCGACACTGCTGCACCTGATCGGCGCCATCGAGCAGGCCGACAGCGGCACCGTCACTGTCGACGACGTGGAGATCACGGCGCTGCGCCGGGCCGCGCTGGCCCGGTACCGGCAGCGGGTGGGTTTCGTCTTCCAGCGCTACCACCTGCTGCCAGCGTTGACCGTGCTGGACAACGTGATCGCCCCGGTGTTGCCGCGACGCGGTCGAGCCGACCACGCGGCACGAGCCCGGGAGCTGCTCGACGCGGTCGGCCTGGCCGGGCGGGAGCGGGCCGTGCCGGCGCAGCTCTCCGGCGGTCAGCAGCAGCGGGTCGCCATCGCCCGCGCCCTGATGGGCGCGCCGGGGCTGCTGCTGGCCGACGAGCCGACCGGAAACCTCGACTCCACCACCGGCGGGCAGATCCTCGACCTGCTGCTCGACCTGCGCGACCGGCACGGCATGACCATCCTGCTGGCCACCCACGAACAGGCGATCGCCGCCCGCTGCGACCGGTTGGTCCGGCTCGCCGACGGCCGGGTGGTCGAGGATCTCGACCTCACCGACGGCGAGGACCCGGCCGACACGTACGAGCGGGCGGCCCGGCTACGGCTGTGACACCCCAGGGCGTCAGGCGGGGCTCGCGGTGCGGACCAGCTCGGCGATGCGCTCGGCGACCTCGCGGGCGGTCTGCTCGGTGGCGGCCTCGACCATCACCCGGACCAGCGGCTCGGTGCCCGACGGGCGCAGCAGCACCCGACCGGTCTCGCCCAGCTCCGCCTCGGCCCGCTCGACCTCGGCACGGACAGCGGGTGCGGCGGCGCCGACGGTCCGGTCGCCGACCGGCACGTTGATCAGCACCTGGGGCAGCTTGGTGACCACCGAGGCCAACTCGGCGAGCGACTGGCCGGTGGCGGCCATCCGGGCCATCAGGTGCAGGCCGGTGAGCACCCCGTCGCCGGTGGTGGCGTGCGCGGGCATGACGATGTGGCCGCTCTGCTCCCCGCCGAGCGCCAGCCCGGAGGCGCGCAGGGCCTCCAGGACGTACCGGTCGCCGACCTTGGTCTCGATCAGCCGGATGCCCTGCGCGGACATGGCCAGTCGCAGGCCGAGGTTGCTCATCACCGTCGCGACCAGGGTGTCCTGGGTCAGCGTGCCGGCATCGCGCATGGCCAGCGCGAGGATCGCCATCACCTGGTCGCCGTCGACCTCGTCGCCGTCGGCGCTGACCGCCACGATCCGGTCGGCGTCACCGTCGTGGGCGATGCCCAGGTGGGCGCCGTGCTGGACCACTGCCTCACGCAGCGCCTCGATGTGATTGGAGCCGCACTCGTCGTTGATGTTGAGCCCGTTCGGCTCGGCGTGGATCGCCACGACCTCCGCGCCGGCTTCCCGGTAGGCGACCGGGGCGACCTCGGCGGCGGCACCGTTGGCGCAGTCGACCACGACCTTGATCCCGTCCAGCCGGTGCGGCACGGCGCCGACCAGGTGTTGGACGTAGTGGTCGGCACCGTCGAGCAGGTCGTGCACCCGGCCGATGCCGGCACCTGTCGGCCGGTCCCAGGCGGTGGTGGCGTTGGCCTCCACGGCGGCCTCGATCTTCATCTCGATCTCGTCGGGCAGCTTGTGCCCGCCGGCGGCGAAGAGCTTGATGCCGTTGTCCGGCATCGGGTTGTGCGACGCGGAGAGCACCACGCCGAGGTCGGCCTTGGCCTCGGCGGTGAGGAACGCCACCGCGGGGGTGGGCAGCACGCCGACCCGCACCACGTTGGCACCGGCGCTGGTCAGGCCGGCGACCACGGCGGCCTCCAGCATCTCGCCACTGGCCCGGGTGTCGCGGCCCACGACGGCCAGCGGCGGATGGCTGCGGTCCGTCTCGGCGAGCGTGTGCGCGGCGGCCACCGCGAGCGCCAGCGCCAACTCCGGGGTGAGATCCGCGTTTGCCCGCCCGCGTACGCCGTCCGTGCCGAACAACCGACCCATACCCGCCAACCTCCGTGGTGCGCTGCCGAAGTGGAGAAAGCGAAACGGCCGGCTGCCTCCCCCGAATCGGGGGGAGGCGAACCGGCCGTCCGTCAGAAGTACAACGCGCTGGAAAAGATCAGCGCTTCGAGTACTGGGGAGCCTTACGGGCCTTCTTGAGGCCGTACTTCTTGCTCTCCTTGACCCGGGCGTCCCGGGTGAGGAAGCCGGCCTTCTTCAGGGCCGGGCGGTCATCGGGCTCGTTGACGATCAGCGCGCGGGCGATGCCCAGCCGCAACGCACCGGCCTGGCCGGTGGTGCCGCCGCCCCGCAGGTTGGCGATGATGTCGAACTGCTCGAGCTTCTCGGCGGTGACCAGCGGGTCCTTGATGAGCTGCTGGTGCACCTTGCTCGGGAAGTACGCCTCGAGGTCCTGGCCGTTGCAGGTGATCTTGCCGGTGCCCGGGACGATACGGACCCGGACGATGGCCTCCTTGCGGCGGCCCACGGTCTGGATCGGCCGGTCACCACGAGGCGCGCGGGCGACGGGCGCGGGCGCCTCGGTGGCCTCAGGGGCCTCAGGGGCTTCCTGGGCAACCTCGGGCTCGGTGGTGATGTCGGTCATGCTGCTTCCTTCGCCCGCGCTCACTGCGCGATCTGCTTGATCTCGAACGGCACCGGCTGCTGCGCGAGGTGCGGGTGCTCGGCACCGGCGTACACCTTCAGCTTCTTGATCAGCTGACGGCCGAGCTTGTTGTGCGGGAGCATCCCCTTCACAGCCAGCTCGATGGCCCGCTCGGGGCGCTTGGTCAGCAGCTCGTCGTAGCCGATCTGCTTCAGACCACCCGGGTAACCGGAGTGGCGGTAAGCAACCTTGGTCTGGCGCTTGTTGCCGGTCAACGCAACCTTGCCCGCGTTCACGATGACGACAAAGTCGCCCGTGTCGACGTGCGGCGCGAAAGTCGGCTTGTGCTTACCACGCAGCAACGTGGCGGCGTGGGTGGCCAGGCGGCCCAGCACGACATCAGAGGCGTCGATGACGTGCCACTGACGCTCGATCTCACCCGGCTTCGGGCTGTACGTACGCACAGGTCTACCTTGTCTCGTCGTCGGTCTGGGGTCGCGCGCCGAGGTGACCAGATCTTGCAGGCCGGACCAGCGCGCACGAACGACCAAGCGTACCTGATAGGGCACGCCTCTGGATGTCGTACAACAGCAGGCAACGATACCCGGCGCGGTGTCCGCAGGTCAAAACGGGGGTGCGGTGCCGCCCGGCGACTCGCCGAGGGTGGCCCAGCTCACACGCTGGCGAGCCGGTCGGCACCCGGACGACGGTAGACGACCCAGGTGACCGCGAAGCACAGCGCGTACCAGCCGATGAAGGCCACGTAGGCGGCGTCGGCGTTGCCGGAGCCGAGGAACGACTGGCGGAACGCGATGTTGACGAGCACCCCACCGGAGGCGCCGATCGCACCCGCGATGCCGATCAACGCGCCGGTCATCCGCCGCGCCCAACGAGCGGCGTCCTCCGGATCGCGCCGGCCGTCGGCCACCGACTCCGCCGCCCGGGCCCGGAAGATCGCCGGGATCATCTTGTAGGTGGAGCCGTTGCCGATGCCGGAGAAGACGAAGAGGGCGAGGAACCCGGCCAGGTAGAGCCCGAACGACTGCTCCCGGGCCGCGTACAGGACGGTGCCCGCGCCGGCGGCCATCGCCACGAAGTTCCAGAAGGTCACCCGGGAGCCGCCCAACCGGTCGGCGAGGTGCCCGCCCAGCGGCCGGATCAGCGAGCCGATCAGCGGGCCGAGAAAGGTCAGCCAGGCCGCGTCGACCGGGGTGGGGAACCGCTCGGCGAACTGGAGTTGGAGCACCTGACCGAAGGCGAACCCGAACCCGATGAACGAGCCGAAGGTGCCGATGTAGAGCAGCGACATGACCCAGGTGTGCGGGTCGCGGGCCGCCTCGCGCAGCGCGCCCGGCTCGTTGCGCGCCCCGGGCACGGTGTCCAACCAGCGGGTCGCGGCCAGCGCGGCCAGCACGATCAGCGGCAGGTAGACCGCCGGGACCAACCGGGGGTACGCGGCACCGGCGGTGGCGAGGACCGCCAGCCCGACCAACTGCACCGCGGGTACGCCGAGGTTGCCACCCCCGGCGTTGAGCCCGAGGGCCCGGCCCTTGAGTCGCTGCGGGTAGAACAGGTTGATGTTCGCCATCGAGGAGGCGAAGTTGCCGCCACCGACGCCGGTGAGGCAGGCGAGCACCATCAGGGTGGTGTAGGACACCCCGGGCTCCAGCAACACCGTCATCGGCACCGTGGGCACCAGCAGCAGCAGGGCGCTGATGGTCGTCCAACGCCGCCCGCCGAACCGGGCCACCGCCAGCGTGTAGGGCAGCCGCAACACCGCCCCCAGTGCCGCCGGGATGGCGGTGAGCAGGAACTTCCCGGCCGGGTCGATGCCGTACGCGGGGCCGAGGAAGAGCACCGTCACCGACCAGAGGCTCCACACCGAGAAGCCGACGTGCTCGGCGAAGATCGAGACCCAGAGGTTGCGCCGGGCGATCGGCGCGCCGGTCGTCTGCCAGAAGTCGGGGTCCTCGGGACGCCAGTCGTCGAGCCGCCGCCCGCGCGCGGTGGCGGCCGGCGGCGCGGCGGTGACTGCGGTGCTGGTGAGCGTGCTCACGGCGGCTCCTTCTCGTCGATGTGACGAGGAGAAACGCTAGGAACGCCTGATTACCTGGCAGTGCCCGTCCTGGGTCGGCCCGGAAACAGGGACCGCACGACGGGCCGGTGGCGATGGTGAGCGCGTGCCGCCCGGGCGCGCGGTCAGAGTTGTTGGAGGATGCGCAGCGCGCGGCCGACCCGGAGCATGGTGTCGGTGTCGGCGACGTCCACGCAGTCGGTGAACCACTTCTTCATCGGCGATGATATGCGGTCGGGCATCACCACGTACCGGCCCATCGCCACGGCGAGCGGCGAGTCGCGCAGCAGCGACTCCTCGACCACCTCGACCACGATCACGATGGGCACGTCTGTGGAGTTGTAGACGTCCGAGCTGATCACGAGGCCGAGGCGTTCCCGGGCGCCCTCGATGCGCCAGACCTCTCCCCTACGCAGCACGCGGTCGTCCGCCGGAGAGCAGGTCGTTGACCATGCCCACCTCGCGGGCGTCGGCGAGTGCGGCGGACTCCAGGTCCAGGCCGGCGCGGCCCACGGCGGCGGCGTGCGCGGTGAAGACCTCGCGCAGCGCCTTCTCGCGGGCGGCCTGGTCCATCCAGGCGGAGAGCGACAGCCCCTCGCGCTTGGCGAACCGCCGCGCCTCCTCGATCGTCTCGTCGGTAAACGACAGAGTCACCTTGGCAGTCATGCCGCTGAGACTACCCAGCGGTATGACCGTCAGTCATCCCCGTGGGGCACACACCCACCTTCGGCGTCGAAACGCCCATTCCGGCTCAGGTCACCGGGCCCGACCGCCGAACACCGCGAAGCGCCACTCCTTGAAGTAACAGTCGACGTCGACCAGGCCGGCCTCGGCGAGCCACCGGCACTGGTCGGTGACGGTCGCCGGCAGGTCGTGCCGCATCCGCCCCCGGGAGCCGGCGATCTCCTCGGGGGACGCGCCCAGCTCGGCGATCCGTTCCATCCACACCTCGTCGTAGCGCCGCTCCAGCTCCGGGGTCGGCCCGGCGACCTGCTCGGCGTTGACGAACACCCCGCCCGGTGCCAGCGCGTTGGCGGCCCGCCGGTAGAGCGCCTGCTTGCCGGCGTCGTCCAGGTGGTGGATCGCCAGCGCGCTGACCACCGCGTCGTACCGGCCCGGCGGCAGCTCGCCGGACAGGTCGGCCAGCACGGACCGGTGCGGCACGTCCCGGTCGCGCAGCTGCTCGGTGGCGCGCGCGAGCATCGCCGGCGCTCCGTCCACCAGGGTCAGCCGGACTCCGGGCACCGCCGCGGCGAGCAGCAGCGAGAGCAGGCCGGTGCCGGCGCCCAGATCCAACACCTCCGGGGTACGCCCGGCGGCGAGCGCGGCGCGCAGCGGTGGAGCGGCCACCTGGACGGCGGTGCCGTAGAAGGCGTCGAAGCAGGGAATCAGTCGCCGGCGCTCCTCGTCGTAGGTGCCGGCCACCGCGTCGAAGACGTCCACCACACCCATCGCACACTCCCATTTAATGAGACGATTTTCCCACATGGTAAGCGAGACGAGCGGGACAAGCACCGCACTGCCCGCTGCGTGGGACGTGGGCGGCTCGGGCCACGGATGGCGAACGGCAGGTCGGCCGACACCACCCATCCGCCACGCCCGCTGCCCCGGTGCGGTGTGAGCCCCACTTGACAGGACCGAAACAGAAGGGACCCGGACTGGAAACGGCCTGGCGGCACGCTTTGCCGACATGACAGACGGTGCACGGTCGGCAACTCGACCGGGGTCCACACCCCGGCAGGTGGCGACGCACTGTCCGTACTGCGCGCTTCAGTGCGGGATGGTGCTACGCGAGGACGACACCGGGGTGACGGTCCATCCCCGCCAGTTCCCCACCAACCGGGGCGGGCTCTGCCAGAAGGGCTGGACCTCCGCCGAGTTGCTCGACCACCCGGAGCGGCTGACCACCCCCCTGGTGCGCGACCCCGCCACCGGTGCGCTGCACCCGGCAAGCTGGGACGTCGCCCTCGATCGGGTCGTCGCGGGCATCCGCGCGGTGCAGGACAATGCCGGCCGGGACGCGGTCGCCGTCTTCGGCGGCGGCGGCCTGACCAACGAGAAGGCGTACGCGTTGGGGAAGTTCGCCCGGATCGGGCTCCGCACCCGGCACATCGACTACAACGGACGGTTCTGCATGTCCTCGGCGGCAGCCGCCGGGATGCGCGCCTTCGGCATCGACCGAGGGCTGCCGTTCCCGCTCTCCGACCTGGGCCGGGCCGACACCTTGCTGCTGGTCGGCGCGAACCCGGCGGAGACCATGCCGCCGCTCGTGCGCTGGCTCACCGAGCAGCGCGGCAACGGGGGTCAACTGATCGTCGTCGACCCCCGGGTCACCGCCACCGCCCGCCAGGCCGACCTGCACCTGCAACCACTGCCCGGCACCGATCTCGCGGTGGCCAACGCACTGCTGCACATCGCCCTCACCGAGGGTTGGATCGACCGGGAGTACGTGGCCGAACGCACCTCCGGGTTCGAGGCGGTCCGCCGCAGCGTCGCCGCCTGGTGGCCGGCCCGCGCCGAACAACTCTCCGGGGTGCCGGTGGCCGACCTGGAGGCGACCGCCCGGGCGCTGGGCACCGGCGGTCGAGTGATCATCCTGACCGCCCGTGGTGCCGAGCAGCACGCCAAGGGCGTGGACACCGTCAGCGCGTACGTCAATCTCGCCCTCGCCCTCGGTCTGCCCGGTCGCGACGGCTCGGGTTATGGCTGTCTCACCGGCCAGGGCAACGGCCAGGGTGGGCGGGAGCACGGGCAGAAGGCCGACCAACTCCCCGGCTACCGGAAGATCGACGACCCGGTGGCCCGCGAGCACGTGGCGGGCGTCTGGGGAGTGCCGGCCGACGAGCTGCCCGGTCCTGGTGTGCCGGCCTACCAACTGCTCGACTCACTCGGCACACCGGCCGGCCCCCGGGCGTTGCTGGTGTTCGGCTCGAACCCGGTGATCTCCGCCCCCCGGGCGGCACGGATCGAGAGCCGGCTGCGCGACCTCGACCTGCTGGTCGTCGCGGACCTGCTGCTCTCCGAGACGGCCGCGCTCGCGGACGTGGTGCTGCCCACGGCGCAGTGGGCCGAGGAGGACGGCACCATGACCAACCTGGAGGGTCGGGTGCTGCGTCGGCGCGCGCTCCGCCCGCCCCCGCCGGACGTCCGGACCGACCTGGCCATCATCTCCGACCTCGCGGCCCGGCTGGCGTCCGCCGAAGCAACGGACACCGACGTCGCGGCGACGCGGTTCCCCGCCGATCCGGCCGCCGTCTTCGCCGAGTTGCGCCGCGCCTCGGCCGGCGGGGCCGCCGACTACGCCGGCATCAGCTGGGCCCGGATCGACGCCGACGACGGCGTCTACTGGCCCTGCCCGACCGAGGACGGGCCGGACACGCCGCGGCTCTTCGCCGACCGGTTCGCCACCCCGGACGGCCGAGCCCGGTTCCACCCCGTCGACCACCGGCCCGCCGCCGAGGAGGTCAGCGCCGCGTACCCACTGCACTTCACCACCGGCCGCGTGCTGGCGCAGTACCAGTCCGGCACCCAGACCCGCCGGGTGGCCGCGCTACGCCGCGCTGCCGGTGAGGCATTCGTCGAGCTGCACCCCGACCTGGCCGCCCGGTTGGGCGTCGACGACGGAGACCCGGTGCGGGTCACCTCGCGCCGAGGCGAGTTGTGCGCCCCGGCCCGACTCAGCGCCGGGATCCGACCGGACACGGTGTTCGCCCCGTTCCACTACGCGGGGGCCGGGCGAGCCAACTCGGTGACCAACGACGCGGTCGACCCGATCTCCGGGATGCCCGAGTTCAAGATCTGCGCGGTCCGGGTGGAGAAGGCATGACCGCCCGGGTGGTGATCGTCGGCAACGGGATGGCGGGTGCCCGCCTCGCCGGAGAGCTGCACGCCCGGGAGGGCGACCGGAAGGTCACCGTGCTCGGGGCGGAGCCGCACCGGGCGTACAACCGGATCATGCTCTCCACCCTGCTGGCCGGCCGGGTCGACGAGCCGGACGTGGAGCTGACCGAGGCCGCCGGGCACGGCATCGACCTGCGCACCGGCGTACCGGTGACCGGAGTCGACAGGTCCGCCCGGGAGGTCCATACCGCCGACGGCGAACGCATCGGCTACGACCACCTGGTGCTGGCCACCGGGGCGCGGGCGGTGGTGCCGCCACTGCCCGGCCTCGACCCGGCCGACCTGCCGGAGCGGGTGGTCCCCTTCCGTACCCTGGACGACTGCCGACGGATCCTCGCCGCGGCGGACGGCGCCCGCAGCGCGCTGGTGCTCGGTGGTGGCCTGCTCGGGTTGGAGGCCGCCCGCGGCCTCGCCGCCCGCGGGCTGACCACGACCGTGGTGCACCCACGCGGGCACCTGATGGAACGGCAGCTCGACCCGGCGGCCGGTGCGGTGCTCGCCGGCACGCTCGCCGGTCTCGGCGTCACCATCCAGCTGGCGGTGCCGGCGATCGGCGTGGCCGCGGACGCCACCGGCGTCCGCCTCGACCTGGCCGACGGTCGGACGCTGCACGCCGACCTGCTGGTGCTCTCCTGCGGCGTCCGCCCGGACACCGCCCTGGCGCAGGCGGCCGGGTTGAGCGTCGGCCGGGGCGTGATCGTGGACGACCGGCTCCGCACCAGCGACCGGTCCATCTCGGCGATCGGCGACTGCGCCGAGCACGACGGCGTGCTCACCGGGCTTGTCGCACCCGCCTGGGCCCAGGCCCGGGTGCTCGCCGACGTGCTCACCGGGACCGACCCGCTGGCCCGCTACCGACCCCGGCCGGTGGTGACCCGGCTCAAGGCCGCCGGGATCGACCTGGCGTCGATGGGTGACCCGGTGGGCGGCGGGCCGGGTGAGGAGCTGACCTTCGCCGACCCGAGCCGGGGCACGTACGCCCGGTTGCGCATCCAGGACGAGCGGCTGGTCGGGGCGATCCTGCTCGGCGACAACCCGGCCGTCGGCACGGTGATCCAACTCTTCGACCGCGGCCACCCGGTGCCGACCGACCGGCGGGCACTCCTGCTGGGCCGGGCACTCGGCACGGTTGGCGCGACACCGGCCGCGACTCCGGCACTGATGCCGGACGGGGCCACGGTCTGTCAGTGCAACTCGGTGAGCAAGGGCGCTCTGGTGCGCAGTTGGCGTTCCGGGGCCCGCACGGTCGACGCGGTGACGGCCGCGACCCGGGCCGGCACCGGATGCGGCGGTTGCCGCGACGCGGTGGGCGGCATCGTCGACTGGCTCAGCCAGGCGGAATCGGTGGAGGTGACGCGATGAACGGCGGCGAACTGGTCGTCATCGGCAACGGCATGGTCGGGCAGCGGTTCGTCGACGCGCTGCGCGCCCGGGACCCGCAGGGGCACTGGCGCGTGACCGTGCTGGCCGAGGAGGGGCGTCCGGCGTACGACCGGGTGCGGCTCTCGGCGTACTTCGACGGGGTGAGCGAGGACGAGCTCAACGTGCACACCCCGCACGAGGGGGTGCGGCTGCGCCTCGGTGAGCCGGTCACCGCCCTCGACCGGGAGCGGCAGGTGGTGACCACCGCCGTGGGCGAGTACCGCTACGACGCGCTGGTGTTGGCCACCGGGTCGTACCCGTTCGTGCCGCCGGTGCCCGGGGCCGACCTGCCCGGCGTCTTCGTCTACCGGACCCTGGACGACCTGGCCGCGATCCGGGAGTACGCGCGGGGCCGGCGGGTCGGCGCGGTGATCGGCGGTGGGCTGCTCGGTCTGGAGGCGGCGAACGCCCTGCGGCTGCTCGGTCTGAGCACCGACGTGGTCGAGTTCGCGCCCCGGTTGATGCCCGTACAGGTGGACCAGGCCGGCGGTGCGATGCTCCGCCGCTACGTCGACGACCTGGGCGTGCGAACCCATCTCGGAGTGGCCACCACGGCGATCCGGCCCGGCCCGGACGGCGCGGTCGCCGCCCTGGAACTCTCCGACGGCAACGCGGTCGACGCCGAGCTGGTGGTGGTGGCCGCCGGCATCCGGCCACGCGACGAGCTGGCCCGGACGTCCGGTCTGCCGGTGGGTCCGCGCGGTGGGGTGCTCGTCGACGAGACGTGCCGCAGCGCCGACGAGCGGATCTGGGCGGTCGGTGAGTGCGCGGCAGTCGACGGCACCTGCCACGGCCTGGTCGCGCCGGGGTACGCGACGGCCGAGGTGGTGGCCGACCGGCTGGTCGGTGGCGCGGCGACCTTCCCGGGCGCGGACACCGCCACCAAGCTCAAGCTGCTCGGCGTCGACGTGGCCTCGTTCGGTGACGCCCACGGCACGACCCCGGGCTGCCTGGACGTCACGTTCACTGACCCGGCCACCCGGGTCTACGCGAAGCTGGTCCTCTCCGACGACGCGCACACCCTGCTCGGTGGGGTGTTGGTCGGCGATGCCAGCGCGTACCCGACGCTGCGAGCCAGCGTGGGCGGTCCACTGCCGGCCGCGCCACTGGCGTTGCTCGCCCCGGAGGGCGGTGGCGCGGACGCCGGCGCGTTGCCCGCCGCCGCCCAGGTCTGCTCCTGCAACGCGGTGACCCGCGGCGACGTGGACGCCGCCATCGCCGACGGTTGCGCCGACGTGCCGGCGTTGAAGGCGTGCACCAGGGCCGGCACCAGTTGCGGGTCCTGTGTGCCGATGCTCAAGCAGCTGCTGGACGCGGCCGGGGTGGTGCAGTCCAGTGCCCTCTGCGAGCATTTCGACGTCAGCCGACGGGAGCTGTTCGAGATCGTCCGCGTGCGCGGCATCCGCACCTTCTCCCAGCTCATCGCCGAGCACGGGCAGGGGCGCGGCTGCGACATCTGCAAGCCGGTGGTGGCGTCGATCCTCGCGTCGCTGGGCACCGGGCACGTGCTCGACGGTGAGCAGGCGTCGTTGCAGGACACCAACGACCACTTCCTGGCCAACCTGCAACGCGACGGCAGCTACTCGGTGGTGCCCCGAATCCCGGGCGGCGAGATCACCCCGGAGAAGCTGATCGTGATCGGCGAGGTCGCCCGGGACTTCCAGCTCTACACGAAGATCACCGGCGGGCAGCGGATCGACCTGTTCGGTGCGCGGGTGGAGCAGTTGCCGCAGATCTGGCGGCGGCTGGTGGACGCCGGTTTCGAGTCCGGCCACGCGTACGGCAAGGCGCTGCGCACGGTGAAGTCCTGCGTGGGCGAGACCTGGTGCCGGTACGGGGTGCAGGACTCGGTGGGACTGGCCGTCGCGTTGGAGCTGCGCTATCGGGGGCTGCGCGCCCCGCACAAGCTCAAGTCCGCGGTCTCCGGTTGCGCCCGCGAGTGCGCGGAGGCACGCAGCAAGGACTTCGGCATCATCGCCACCGAGACCGGCTGGAATCTCTACGTCGGTGGCAACGGCGGCTTCCGGCCCCGGCACGCAGACCTGTTCGCCACTGACTTGTCCACCGAGGCGCTGATCACGCTTATCGACAGGTTTTTGATCTACTACATCCGCACCGCCGACCGGCTGCAACGCACCGCCGGCTGGATCGAGGCGATGGACGGCGGCCTGGACCACCTGCGCGCCGTGATCGTGGACGACTCGCTGGGGCTCTGCGCCGAGCTGGACGCGGCGATGGCCCGGCACGTGGCGACGTACTCCGACGAGTGGCGCGACGTGCTCGACGACCCGGATCGGCTGCGCCGCTACACCTCCTTCGTCAACGCCCCCGACGTGCCCGACCCGTCGATCACCTTCGGCCGGGAACGCGGCCAGCCGGTGCCCGTACACGACCACCCCCCGACCGGATCCGAGCCGATCGACGGGCACCGTCGGCAACCGGTCACCCTCGGCCTACCGGAGGTACGGCGATGACCCAGACCATCACGCTGCCCTGGACCACCGTCTGTCCCCTCGACCGGTTGGACCCGGATCGGGGCGCCGCCGCCCTGGTCGACGGGGTGCAGGTCGCCCTCTTCCGAACCACCGACGGGCTGTTCGCGATCGACAACCGCGACCCGGTCTCCGGGGCGTACGTGCTGTCCCGGGGCATCGTCGGCAGCCGCGGCGGAGTACCGACGGTCGCCTCACCGCTGCACAAGCAGGTGTACGACCTGCGCAGCGGGGACTGCCTCGACCTGCCGGGGGTTACCGTGCGGCGGCACGACGTGCGCTGCCGCGACGGGCTGGTCGAGGTGCGGCTGCGACAGGAGGGTTGATGCGGGAAGAATTGGCGGGCTTCACCATCGGGGTGACCGCCGACCGGCGGCGCGACGAGTTGGCGGCGCTGCTCGAACGGCGGGGTGCGCGGGTGGTGCTCGCCCCGGCACTGCGGATCGTGCCGCTGTCCGACGACACCGAGCTGCGCGAGGCGACCCGCGCCTGCCTCGACCAACCGCCGGACATCCTGATGGCCAACACCGGCATCGGCATGCGCGGGTGGCTGGAGGCGGCCGAGGGCTGGGGGCTGGCCGAGCCGCTGCGTTCGGTGCTGGCCAACTCGTACGTGGTGGCCCGGGGCCCGAAGGCGCGCGGCGCGATTCGTGCGGCCGGTTTGCACGACCAGTGGTCACCAGCCTCGGAGAGCTGCGAGGAGGTCGTCGACCACCTGCGCCGACGCGGCGTGGCCGGGCAGGTGGTCGCCATGCAGCTGCACGGTGAGCGGCAGCCCGAGTGCACTCTCGCGTTGGAGGCGGCCGGCGCCACGGTGATCGAGGTGCCGGTCTACCGCTGGGCCCCGCCGACCGACCCGGCGCCGCTGCACCGGTTGATCGACCTGATCACCAGCCGGTTGGTGGACGCGGTGACGTTCACCTCGGCACCCGCGGTCGAGGCACTCCTGCGCGCGGCCGGGGACCGTACCGACGCGGTGGTGTCCGCGTTCCGCGGTGACGTCCTGGCCAGTTGCGTCGGCGCGGTGACCGCCGAGCCGCTGCTGCGCTACGGGGTGCCGGTGAGCGCGCCGGGCCGGGCTCGACTGGGGGCTCTGGTGCGGACCATCGTCGACGAGCTGCCCCGCCGGACCATGACGTTCAAGGCCGGCGGGCACCTGCTCACGCTGCGCGGGCACGCCGCCGTGATCGACGGCGAGTTGCGGCCGCTCGCCCCCGCCCCGATGGCGGTGCTGCGGGCGCTGGCCCAGTCCCCCGGCCGGGTGCTGTCCCGCACGGCGCTGCTACGGACGCTGCCCCGGGGCGCGGACGAGCATGCCGTGGAGATGGCGGTGGCCCGCCTCCGGGCTGGCCTGCGCGCGCCGCGCGTGGTGCAGACAATCGTGAAGCGCGGCTACCGGCTCCGCGTCGACTAGCGCGCGTCTGTCACGGCCGGCCGGTGGGTGCCGGCCGTGACGCCACGCGTCAGCCGACCGGCGTGGGGAAGCCTCGCCCGTGCTCCGCCTGGAGGCGCAGCATGGCGTGCTCGACGACAGTCACCAACACCTGCTTGACCGAGTCCCGGTGCCGGGCGTCGGTCATCACCAGCGGCACCTGCGGCGAGATGGCCAGCGCCTCGCGGACCTCCTCCAGCTCGTACTGGGGAGCACCGTCGAACCGGTTCAGCGCCACCACGTACGGCAGGTTGCGGTTCTCGAAGTAGTCCAGCGGGGCGAACGCGTCGGTGATCCGGCGGGTGTCGACCAGCACGGCGGCACCCACCGCACCTCGGATGATCTCGTCCCACATGAACCAGAACCGGGTCTGACCGGGTGTACCGAAGAGGTACAGGATCAGGTCCTGGGCCATGGTGATCCGGCCGAAGTCCATGGCGACCGTGGTGGTCTCCTTGCCCGGCACCTTGGACGGGTCGTCGATGCCGACACCCGCCGCGGTCATCAACGCCTCGGTGGTCAGCGGTGTGATCTCGGAGATCGCCCCGACCAGTGTTGTCTTGCCGACGCCGAAGCCGCCCGCGACGACGATCTTAGCGGAGACGATTCCCCGGCCTGGCCGCCCCCCAGCGGGGTCATAGCCTGCGAAGTCCACTTAGCACCCTTCCAAGCAGTTCCATCCGCTCCTCGAACCCCTCGGCGGGAGCAGCAGTGTGTAACGTCAGCAGGCTCTCGGCCACCATGTCGGCGACCAACACCCGGGCGACGCCCAGCGGCATCCGGGTGTACGCGGCGATCTCCGCCAGCGACTGTGCTCGGCCCTCACAGACCGTGGCGATGCGGTGCTTGTCATGCCCGGCGAAGCGGGACTCGGCAACCTGGGTGGGAGACGCGGTGAGGACTGCCTCGAGGGCGATGTCCTGCCGAGGCTCGGTACGACCCCGGGTGACCGCGTACGGACGCACCAGCGCGCCACGCGGGTCAGCGCGCCGTTGGTCCATCCCCGATCACCTCCTCGTCCCCTGCGGAGCCGCTGTGTGCCGCCTCCCGTTCCTGACTCGGCGCGCGGCCGAGCGCCTTCTTCTCGGTGCTACGAGCGCACCGCGTCGCGCGGCAGCGGCACCAGCGCGGCACCCACCCGCTCGACCAGCAGCGCCATCTCGTAACCCACCTGGCCCACGTCGCAGCTGCGCGCGGCCAGCACGGCCATCGACGACCCGTCGCTGATCGACATCAGGAAGAGGTATCCGCTGTCCATCTCGATGACTGTCTGCAACACCCCGCCCGCGCTGAACATCCGGGCAGCGCCCTCGGTCAGGCTCACCACGCCGGAGGTGATCGCGGCGAGCTGGTCGGCCCGGTCCCCCGGTAGATCCCGGGAGGACGCGAGCAGCAGCCCGTCGGCGGACACCGCCACCACGTGGGCGATGCCCGCCACGCTGTCGGCGAAGTTGGTGAGCAGCCAACCCATGTCCTGCATGGCAGCTGGCCTGTTCATCGGCTCTCCTTGGTCGAGGTGCTGTTCAGGTCCGTTCCGGCCGTCCGACCACGTTGTACACCGCGGTGGTAGGCCGACAACAGACCGCGTACTTCATCGGGGGTCCGCCGGCTGCGGTCCCGGCCGCTCTTCGGTTCGATGCCACCCGGCACGAGCTGCGCCTGCGGCACCCGCTTGGGCAGCCCGGAGCGGGTGGTCCCGGCGGGGGCCGGCTCGGCGGCCCGGCTGGCCCGGGACCAGCCCTCGTCCGCCGCCGTCCGCCAGGCATCCGGGTCCACGGGGGGCGCGGTAGGCGTGGCGGGAGCGGCCGGTGCCGGCCGGGCTGCCGGCGGCGGCGCGTACGACGGCGGGGTGCCGAACCCGCCGGTGGTCGCGCTGCCACGGCCCCCGGTGCCCGGCGTGGTGGTGCCGTCGGTGTTGGAGCTGCCCGGGGTGCGGGTCGGCAGGGGCGGTCGGGCCGGTGCCGTGGTCGGCGCGGACGCGGCACTCGGCTGGCCGCTGCTGCCCGTGCGCATGCCGGCGTCGGCCGGGGCGGCGGGCGCTGGCGGCTCGTCGAACGAGGGCCGGGTGAAGATCGCGGTGGCGTCGTCGCCGTGCGACCGGAACCAGACCGCCTCCATCTCCCGGAAGATCGGCGCCTCGGCCGGGAAGTCGGGCCGGTTGGTGACCGGTGCGGCGGGCACCGACGGCGCGGGCGGCGGTGCCACCGCGCCGGCGCCGGCGACCGGGCCGACCGGCAGACCCGGGGCGCCGCGCCCGTCCGCCGCCTCCGCGGTCGCGCCGCGTCGGGGCAGCGGATCGATGGTCGGGTAGGCCACGGTCGGGCCGCCCGCCGAGGCACCCGCGCCGGTGCCGAACGCGGGCCGCGCCGGCGGGAGCGGGGCGACGGGTGTCGGGGCGGCCGGTGCCGGCGAGCGGGTAGCGCCGAAGCCACCCGCCTGTACGGCCGGGGTGGTGTCCCGCGAGTCCAGCGGGGACTGCCACTGGGCCGGAGCCGGCGTGTTGGTGCGCCACTGGTCGGGCAGGGTCGCCGCCGCGGTCGCGGCACCGGCGTACTGCTCGCGGTGACCGGCCGGGGTGAGCGGCGTCTGCTCCACGGCCATCGGCTGACGCGGCCGGGTGAGCACCTGGTCGCGGCCCCGGCTGCTGGGCAGCACCACGGTGGTGGCGGGCAACGTCACCTGGGCGACGGTGCCGCCCTCGACGTTGCGACGCAGCTCCACGCGGATGCCGTAGCGGGAGGCGAGCCGACTGACCACGGCCAGACCCATCAGCCGGAACGCGGCGACGTCGACGCTCGGCGGGGCCGCCAGCCGGCGGTTGAGCGAGTCGAGCTGCTCGTCGGTGAGGCCGAGCCCACGGTCCTCGATCTGGATCAGCACGTAGTCGCGGATCCGGCGCCCGTCGGCGACCACGGTGGTGTTCGGCGGTGAGAAGCGGGTGGCGTTGTCGAGCAGTTCGGCGACGAGGCGTACCACGTCGTTGACGGCGTGCGCGGCCACCGAGATGTCGGTGTCCACCGTGCCGAACTCGATGCGGTTGTAGAGCTCCACCTCGGACTGGGCGGCGCGCAGCACGTCCACGACAAGCGCGTCGTCGCGGCGCGGCACGGCGGAGTCGGCGCCGGCCAGGACCAGCAGGTTCTCGTCGTTGCGGCGCATTCGGGTGGCCAGGTGGTCCAGCTCGAAGAGCTGCGCGAGCCGCTTCGGGTCCTCCTCGCCGCGCTCGATCGCGTCCAGCTCGCCGATCATCCGGTCGACCAGGGTCTGACTACGACGTGCCAGGTTGAGGAACATCGCCGAGACGCTGGTCCGCAACGCGGCCTGCTCGGCGGCGACCCGCACCGCCTCGCGGTGGACGACGTTGAAGGCCAACGCCACCTGACCGACCTCGTCGCGGGTGTTGAGCTGGATCGGGTCGCGCACCTGGCGGACGATCTCCTCCACTCCGCCGTCGCCCACGCTGCCCATGGTCTGCAGCCGCCGCACCGCGTCGGGCAGGTCGTGGTTGGCCACCGAGAGGGCACCCTCACGGAGCCGGCGCAGCGAGTGGTTGAGCGAGCGGGCCAGCACCACGGCCAGCGACACGGCGATGATCAGGGTCAGCAGCACCAGGATCGACTCGATCGCGGCCTGCCGGATGACGTCCGAGCGGGCCTGGTCGGCCTGCTGGAGCAGCCGGTCCTGCAGTTGGATCTCGGCCCAGCGCATCAGGTCGTTGACGGCGCCGATGGCGGCGGTGGCGTCCTGCGCGGTGACCAGCGGGCGCTGCCCGACCGACCGGGTGATGTCGTTGGCGACCCGGTCGGCCAGGCCGACCGCGTCACCGGAGACGGTGCTGTCGACCAGGGCGCGCTGCACCGGGTCGGCGGCCAGGGAGAAGGCGACCAGGGCCTCCTGCTGACTGGTCAGCGTGGCCACGAAGGAGGAGAACTGCTCCGAGTCGAGTTGGCCCGCCGTCAGCGCGGTGAAGGCGACCGCCTCCTCCTCGGCGACGGAGGCCTTGGCGCGGGCGAACGCGGAGACCGCGCGGCGGCTGTCCGACAGGCTCTCGTCGCCGGGCAGCTGGGCCAGGCCGTCACCGTAGGCGACCAGGTCGGTGAGGATGACCCCGTAGCGGAGCACCGCCTCGGCGACCGCCATCTGCCGGCGGTCCAGCACCTTCTGGCGGGTGCCGTCCAGAGTGGCGAGGTGGTCGTCGATGGTGGCCAGCCGGTCCCGCAGGGCCGCCGGCACCTCGCCGATCCGGCCCCGCTCGGCGCGGTACTCGTCCACCTTCTGTTGCGTCTGGCGGACCCGCAGGTTGTACGCGTCGGCCGGCTGCTGCGGGGTGGCCAGGTAGGCCGCCGCGGCCATCCGCTCGGCCTGGAGGTCCTGGGTGAGCGCGCTGACGTCGATGGAGAGCGCCGTCAGTGACCGGGCTCGGGTGGCGTCGAAGGCACCCTCGCCAACGGAGATCAGCCGGACCGTGGCCAGCGCGATCACCGCCGCCACCGGGACGACCAGGATCAGCGCCAGCTTGGACCGGATCCGGGCGTCGCGCAGTCGCGGCATCCGCCGGCGGGTGGGCCGTGCGCTGTCGCCGAGCGCGGGCAGGGTCGTCGGTCCGGTGCTCACGACATCGCCTCCGTCGTTTCTTCCCCACCTGACCCGCCGAGCCATGCCGTAAGCGGAGGGGACCACGCGCGGCACGGCCGCGATTTCATCAGAGAAGATCCTGTTTGGGAAGCCGCAGTGAGGTAGGAAACGGTCGGACGGAGCGCATCCCGTGATCCGGGCAACTGATACCTTCATTTCCGCAAGCCCCTGAACAGGGCATGTAACTCCTGAGTGGTCACGCGTGTATGCAAAGTGAGCTTTTGCAAACATTGCGTTACCCCAGCATGTGGGATGGCCGTCCCGAAAGTGCTGCCGGGGTCCGCGCTTGACCACAGCGCCGGCCATTGGCAAGGTTTTGCAGGCTTCGCGCACACCGTACGGCAGAGGAGATCCCGTCTTCCACTGAGGACGGATTAGCGGCGGTGACCGGGCAGCGCCCGCGCCCGCACCTGGAGGACTGAGTTGAGCCCCATCCGCTCCGCGACCATCGCGGCGCTCGCATCGGCCGTAGTGGCCACCACGCTCACCGGCTGCCAGTTCGGCGGGGCGGAGCAGGACACGAGTCCGATCGTGATCGCTGCCGACCTCGAACTCTCCGGCGCCGCCGCCCCCGTCGGGCGGGCATACCAGCGCGCGCTGGAACTCAAGAGGGACCAGTTGAACTCCTCCGGAGCACTGAACAACCGGAAGATCGAGCTGAAGGTGAAGGACAACCGTTCCGACCCGGCCGAGTCACTTCGCAACATCGTCGACTTGAGCGGCGATTCTCGGGTCAGCGCCATCATCATGGGTGGCTGTAACGAATGCGCGGTCGGTGCGGTTGGGACCATCAACGAGAAGCGGATTCCCACCATTGCGCTCGCCGCTTCCGGCGCCATCGCCAGCCCGGCGGCGGAACGGCGCTTCGTGTTCAAGCTCGGCCCCAACGCCCCGGACAGCGCTGCCGCGCTGACCACGGAACTGCGTCGCAACAACATCCGCAAGGTGGGTGCGCTCTTCAGCGACGACGACTACGGCCGGGAGGGCGCGGCCGCACTCCGGAGTGAGTTGGTCAAGGCCAACATCACGCTCCGCGAGCAGCGGGCCAAGACCACCGACACCGACGTCAGCCAGCAGATCCAACAGCTCACGGCGACCAAGCTCGACGCGCTGGTCTTCTGGACGCCGCCGGAGCAGGCGACACTGGCCGCCACAAGCGCTCAGCAGACCACCTTCCGCGGGTCCCTCTTCTTTGACGCGGGTGCGGCCGGTGACCTCTTCCTCGGTGCGGCGGCCAGGGCGACCGAGCGGGCCACGCTGATCTTCACCCAGACGATGGTGATCGACGACGTGATCGCGACGACCCCGGCCAAGGCGGCGCGGCGGCAGTGGTTCCAGGACTACACCGCACGCTACGGCGGGTACAACGGGTCCTCGTCCTTCGCGGCGGACGCCATCCAGCTGATCGCCGACGCGGAACTTCGCGCCGGCGGGGAGGCCGGGAAGGTGAACCGTACCGGCATTCGGGACGTGCTCGAAACGTCCCAGATGGACGGCCTGTCGGGCCCGATCCGAATGACGCCGGACAACCACAGCGGTCTGATGCCGCAGGCGCTCACCACGCTGGTGGCCCGCAACGGCCGCTGGCGCCTGGCGGGATAACAGGCCGCGGTAATTCAGAAACCGCGACGTCACGGAAACCGAGTCGATCGAGAAAGGGCCGGCCTCCCGATGGGGGCCGGCCCTTCGCGTTTCCTGTGCGCTCAGCGACTGCTGGTGGTCTCGCGGACCCAGGGCAGGGCGATCCGTTCGGTCAACACGAGCGCCGAGTAGAGCAGGATGCTCACCAACGCCACCAACATGATCGCCGCCCAGGCGGTGGCGGTGTCGCCGACGCCCGCGTACTGCGTGATGACGTAGCCGAGGCCACTCTCGCCGGCTTGGAACTCACCGATCACCGCGCCGATCGCGGCCAGTGGCATGGCCACCTTGAGCCCGACGAAGATCTGCGGCAACGCGGCCGGGAAGCGCACCTTGCGGAACGCCTGCCAGCGGGAGGCGTTCCAGGAACGCACCAGCTCGGCCAGGTCGGCCGGCGTGGTGGTGAGCCCGGTCGCGGTGGAGAGCACGATCGGAAAGAAGCAGAGCAGGAACACCATGGTCAGGATCGGTCTCTGACCCCAGCCCAGCGCCACCACCAACAGCGGGCCCAGCGTGATCTTCGGCACCGCGTTCACCGCGACCAACAGCGGGGTGAACATCCGCTCCACCGTTCGGGAGCTGGCCAGCGAGAGTCCGATCAGGATGCCGGCCGCCGCCGACAGCGCGAAGCCGACAAGGATCTCCAGCAGGGTGTCCCAGGTGTGTTCCAGCATCTGGGCGGGCTTGTCGACGAACGCGGTGAGCACGTCGCCAGGCGGTGGCAGGGCCGCGGGGTGGACCAGCTCCAGCCGGGCGATCAGCCACCACGCCGCCAGGGCGACCAGGAGGCCGGCCGCGGGCAGCAGCGCCGCCCCGGCCCCGGAGCGGAGACCGGCGCCTCGACCTGCCCGCCCCGCCTCGGGTCCGACACCCACGGGTGGGGATGCCGCCACCGCCGGGTCCACCGACCGGACGTCGGTCATCTTGTCCTCCTCGAAATCCCACGGCCCCCGGGGGCCGACGAGCGACGGGGGTACGCCCCACCGGAACTCGGCGAGACGTACCCCCGGGTGACGACCGGACGATCAGGCCTTCGGCGCGAGGCTGAAGTCGATGATCTGCTCGGGGGTGATGTTCTGCTTGAGCGCGCCGGCGCCCTGCAGGATCGCGATGCTCTTGGCGACCCGGCCGCTGTCCAGGGTGCCGATCGCGGTGCCGGTGTTGCCGGACCGGACGTACGCGGCCATCAGCTCCAGCTCGGCGGCGGCGGCGACCGGGTTGGCGGCGTCGACGTTCTTCTTCAGGATCTCGCCGGCCTCCTTCGAGTTGGCCAGGCTGTACTCCAAGCCCTTGAGCAGCGCCGTGGTGAACCGCTTCACCATCTCGGGCTTCTCCTTGGCGATCTTCGAGGAGGTGATCAGCACGTTGCCGTAGAGGTCCTGCATCACGTTGCTGTACGGCAGCATGACGGCCTTCTTCTTGGCCACCGCCTCGATGGTCGGCTGGCCGACGACGAACTGGCCGATGCCGTCCACCGCGCCGGAGGCGAGCGTGCCGATCAGGGCCTGCGCCTCACCGTTGACCCAGGTCACCTTGCTCGCGTCCACACCGGCGAGCCGGGCGTACGTCGGGAAGAGGTTGCGGACCACCGAGCCGGGGGTGTCGGCGAGCTTCTTGCCCTCCAGGTCCTTCGGCGAGGCGATGTTCTTGCCCTCGACCGAGGCGATGCCGGCCATGGTGCGCTGCTGGATCGCGGCCACCACGGTGAAGTCCTTCGCCTGGCCGTTGCCGACCTGGAGCAGACTGCCGGTGAGGTCGACCGGGCCGAACTGGGCCTGGCCACCGACGATGGTCTGGATCACGCCGCCGGTGCCCTGACCAGGCTTGATCTCGACGTCGAAGCCGGCGTCCTTGAAGAAGCCCTTCTCCTTCGCCACCCAGGCGTAGGAGTCACGGCCGAAGTTGCCGAAGGAGGTGAGGTAGATCACCTTCTCCAGCTCCCCACCCTTGCCGCCCTTGGCGTCGTCCGACGAGTCCGACCCGCTGCTGCAGGCGGAAACGAGAGCGAGGGCGGTGGCCAGCGCGGCCGTAGCGACCGTACGGGTCAGCCTTCTCATCAGTAGCACCATGTCCTTTCCAACCGGGGCCGACAGGCCGCCGGAGGGGGTTGTCATGACGGGCCGGCGGGAGGGGTGGAAGCCGGACGCCGCCGTCGTGGGGGGACTCTTCGCGGGCACAGCGTACGAGAAAGGCACAGTTGCGACGCCAGGCGTATCGGGTTGCGGATCGGAAACAACCTCATGACCACCCCGGACGGCTCGATAGGCAGACACGCCGCTAGCCTTTGTCGGATTCCTGACCGACCACTTAGCGGAGGTGCGCCGGAGATGATCCGACTGACCGGGGTGTCCCGTACCTTCGAGGGCCGATCCGGCCGGGTGGAGGCGCTGCGGGGCATCGACCTCGACGTCGCCGAGAGTGAGTTCGTCGCCATACTCGGTCGCTCCGGCTGCGGCAAGTCCACACTGCTGCGGTTGATCGCCGGGCTGCTCCCACTGACCGCCGGTGAGATCACCGTGGCCGGTACGCCGATCTCCCGTCCCCGCCAGGACATCGCCATGCTGTTCCAGAAGCCGGCGCTGCTGCCCTGGCGCACCGTGCTGGACAACGTCCTGCTGCCGGTGGAGATCTTCGGCTGGAGCCGCGCCAAGCACCGCGAGCGGGCCCGGCAACTGCTCGACGTGGCCGGGCTGGCCGGGTTCGAGAAGCGGCTCCCGCACGAGCTCTCCGGCGGCATGCAACAGCGGGTGTCGCTGTGTCGGTCGTTGATCGGTGAGCCCCGGGTGATGCTGATGGACGAGCCGTTCTCCGCGCTGGACGCGCTCACCCGCGAGGAACTCTCCGGCGAACTCCAGCGGGTGCACATGGAGAACAAGCCGACGATCGTCTTCGTCACCCACTCGATCGACGAGGCGGTGCTGCTCGCCGACCGGGTGGTCGTGCTGAGCCCCCGCCCCGGACGGATCCGCAAGGTGGTGGACGTCGCCATCCCCCGACCCCGCACCCTGGGCCGCAACGCCCACCTGGCCGACGTCGCCCGCGTCAGCGCCGACCTCCACGAGCTGCTGATGGAACGCGAGCAGCCGGCCGCGGCCGGCGCGGAAGGACGATGAGCATGCGGGTGTCGGTCTTCACCGAGCCGAACCGTGGTGCCAGCTACGAGACGCAACTCCGGTTCGCCCGACTGGTCGAGGCGTGCGGCTACGAGGGCTTCCTGCGCGCCGACCACTACCAGTCGATGGGTGCCGACCCGGGCCTGCCCGGCCCGACGGACGCCTGGCTGACCCTCGCCGCGCTGGCCCGGGAGACCGAGCGGATCAGGCTCGGCACCCTGGTGACGTCGGCCACCTTCCGCCTGCCCGGCCCTCTCGCGGTGATGGTCGCGCAGGTCGACCAGATGAGCGGCGGCCGGGTCGACCTGGGCATCGGCGCCGGCTGGTACGAGCGCGAGCACACCTCGTACGGCATTCCGTTCCCGCCGGTCGGCGAACGCTTCGACCGGCTGGCCGAGCAGCTTGAGGTGATCACCGGGCTGTGGCGTACCCCGGCCGGTGAGACCTACAGCTTCAGCGGCGACCACTACCGCCTGGTCGACGCGCCGGCCCTGCCCAAGCCGGTGCAGGTGCCCGGGCCGCCGATCATCGTGGGCGGGCGCGGCCCCAAGCGCACCCCCGAGCTGGCCGCCCGGTACGCCGACGAGTTCAACATGCCGTTCAAGTCCGTGGCGGACACCGCCGCGGCGTTCGACCGGGTGCGTGAGGCGTGCGAGCGCACCGGTCGGACGGAGTCCGGTCGAGCGCCGTTGGTGCTCTCCGCCGGGCTCGTCGTGGCCATCGGCCGGACCGACGCCGAGGCCCAGCGCCGGGCCGCACCTCTGCACGAGAAGAGCGCGCTGCCGCCGGAGGACCCGGTGGTCGGCTCGCCCGCGCAGCTCGCGCAGCGGATCGGCGAGTTCGCCGCGATCGGCGCCACCCGCGTACACCTGCGTCTGATCGACTTCGCGGACCTCGACCACCTCGAGCTGATCGCCGCCGAGGTGCTCCCACAACTGGACGGAGAACGATGACCGACGTGATCGACGGAACCGAACTCGGGCCGGTGGGCCAGGAGATCGTGTACGAGAACGACCGGGTCCGGGTCTGGCACATCCGGCTCGAGCCGGGTGAGCGGCAGCCGCTGCACCGGCATGATCACCCGTACCTGGTGGTGGCGATCGAGGGCGCGAAGAACGTCGTGCAGACCATCGACGGCACCCGGATCGACGCCGACGAGCCCACCGGCGGAGTGGTCTACCGGGACCCGGGAGCCGTGCACATGCTCACCAATGTCGGAGACACGACTTACCTGGCTCGACTGGTCGAACTCAAGTAGACCCGCCGAACGGCGAGCCGGCGCGCCGCGCGGCGCGCCGGTGGCGGTCCGGTGTACAGGGTGCGTAACGTGCCGGACATGGCCTTTCGGACCTGGGGCAGACTGCTGCTCACGGCGCTCGGGGTGAGCGTGCTGGCCGGGGCCGGCCAGCTCGGCGTCGCGTACGGTTTCGGCATCGTCCGGCTGACCGGCGCCTTCACCGGTACGACCGTCAACCAGTGGCCCGCCCAACTCGTCTGGGTCGGCTGGTTCGCCGCGAACGCCGCAGTCGTCGGCGCTGTCCTGACCGGACGCCTCGCCCGCAGCGACGCTCCGGCAGCCAGCACCCGCCGGCAGTTGGCGATCGGCGGCGCGGCGGCACTCGGCGCCGTCGTCATCGCCCCGCTCTGCATGCAGCCCGCCCGCGCAGCGGAGTTGATCTCCGTTGACCCGGTCTGGGCGGTGGGCATCTGCGCCGTACTCGGCGCGGTGATCGGGGCGGGCGCGGCGATCGCCGTCCAGCTCCGGCCCGAGCTGGGCTGGAACATGGCGGCGGTGGCCGGCGCGGTCTGGCTGCTGGCGCTGATCTCCGTCCTGCCGTCGCTCGGCACGGCCGGGCCGCTGCCGACCGTCCGGCTCGGCGTGCTGGAGCCGAGCTGGCTGGACGACGCCGCCGCGCAACGGCTGGCACTGCTCCTGCTGCCCATCGTGGCGCTGCTGGCCGGTGCCGCGACCGCCGGGTTGGCTCGCTGGCGGGGGCAGGAACCCCTGATCAGCGGGGCAACCGGGGTGGCCGGTCCGGTGCTTGTGGCGTTCGCCTACCTGACCGCCGGTCCGGGTGACTCCGTGGACCGCTACCAGGTGAATCCGTACTACGGCGCGCTGATCGCGATCCTCGCCGGCGCGCTCGGCGCGGCCGCCGCCGCGTTGCTGCGCTGGCCGTCGCGCGCCCGCACCGCGGGATCCGCGGCGATCGAGCCCACCGACATCCTGGGCGCGCTGCCGACCGGCCCGGTCCTACCCAACGCCGCGTCGGCGAGCCCGGCGAACGACGAGGCCACCGCCAACCGGACCGACGCGCCGGAACCCGCCGGGTCGCCGACCGTCGCGCCGCCAGCGGTCGGGTCGCCGGCGGTCGGGTCGCCGGCGGTCGGGTCGCCGGCGGTCGGGTCGCCAGCCGGAGAGCTGGCCGGCTCCGCGCCAGGTCCGCGTGCGGCCGGCGGCTCCGATGGTGTACGCACCGTCCCGGCGCACTGGGACTGGCCGGCGACCACCGCGAGCGGCCAGCACGGTTCGACTCCCGCCGTGCCGGCGAAGCCCGCGAGCTGGCTGACCGATCCGACCGGTGAGTTCACCGCCAGACGGCAAATGCCCTCGTTGAGCCGGGATGATGTCATCTCCCCGGCCGAGACCACGCGCCCGGCCAAACCCGCCGACACCAGCCCGACCGGCACCACGGCCGGACGCGCCGACGCCGCCGTTCCGACAGCTGGTCCGGCGGCCGACGAGCCGACCGGCAGCATCGCGGCGAGCACCAGCGCAACGCCGACCGGCGGACGCACCACCGCCCCGACGGGGGCCGCTTCGACCGGCTCGGAGACACCCGGCGCCGGCACCGTCAGCACGGGCACGAGCAGCACGGCAGCAGCCGGCGCAGGCGCAATCAGCTCGGAACCCGTCGGCGCGACCGCCGCCAGCACGGGAACTACCGGTGCGGACGAGGTCAGCACTGGCACGACCGGCACGACCGCCACCAGCACGGAAACCTCCGGCACCACCGCCGCCAGCACGGAAACCTCAGGCGCGACCGCCGCCAGCAGCGGAACATCCGGTGCGGCCAAGGTCAGCACGGATCCCACCGGCGCGGTTGCCTTCACCACGGGGACAGCCGGTACGGACGAGGTCAGCACGGGAACTGCCGGTGCTGTTGCCGCCAGCACGGGGGCAGCCAGTGCGGACGAGGTCAGCGCGGGCCAAGCCAACATGGACGGGGGCAGCGCGCACGGGACCAGCACAGACGGGGTGGATGCGCCGCTGACGGTCAAGCCACGCCGAGTCCGTAAGCCGAAGGCCAGCCCGCTGGCCACCACCAATCCGGCCGACGGTGCGCCGGCATCGGGGTCGACGGGCACCGACCAGACGGCCGCCGGCACCGACGTGCCCGACGAAGAGGGCCAGAACTCCGAATCCGGCCCGGTCACCGAGGCCACCGCCAGCGCAGCAGCCCCGACCACCAGAACCGGTCGGACAAGAACCCCCGTCACCCCGACCCCCACGACCGGCCCGACGAGGACACCCACCCCGACCGGCACCGCCGGCCCGACGAGGACACCCACCCCGACCGGCACCGCCGGCCCGACCAGAACACCCACCCCGACCAGCACCGCCGGCCCGACCAGAACACCCACCCCGACCAGCACCGCCGGCCCGACGAGGACACCCACCCCGACCGGCACCGCCGGCCCGACCAGAACACCCACCCCCACCGGTCCGGCAGGTGCAGCGGCCACCCCGGCCGGCACCAAGGCGGCGGCGGACGATCCGTCGCGTACCCCGGACGGCGCCGGCGCCGGCGCTGGTGCCACGGCGCGGCCGGCCGAGCCGGCCGTCGAATCGGCGACGGCGAGGGCTGGCGAGACGAGCAGTGCGCGGCGCACCACCGAGGACGATCAGACCGGTGGGTTCTTCGGGGTCACGGCCGCCAGCGACCCGGACGCGGTCCGGTGGACGCCTGCGCCGTCGGCTTGGCCGGTCACCCCGGCTTGGACGGTGCCACCGCAGGCATCCGAGCCGGGGGCGACGGCAGCGGAGCCACCGACCGGACCGGACGAGTCGACCGGGCAGACGCCGAAGGCCAGGCACCGGGTGCCGCTGCCGGATTTGAGCCGGGCTGCCACCTGGAACGCGTTCGACACCTCTCGTCGCGCCGAGCCGACGGGGTCGCCGGACGATTCGGCGAGGTGGACGGCGCCGACCGGCCCGGCCACGGCAAGTGAGTTGGCCGCTGCGGCCAGACACCCGGGCTCGACGGAGCCTCCGGCCGTGCCGGACCGGGCTGGCGCGCCCACCGGCGCGGGCACGGGCACCGGCAACGGCACGGGCAGCGGCAACGGCACGGGCAGCGGCAGCGCTACCAGCACCGGCAGCACCACCGCCACTGACAGCGCCACCGGCGACAAGGCAGACACCGACGACAAGGCAGGCACCGACGACCCGGCGAGCACCGACGCCACACGTGCCGCGGCGACGTCCGCGACGGTCGCCGAGCAGCCCTCCCGGCGGGGGCGGCTCGGCGGTCTGTTCCGCCGCAACCGGTCCCGGGCCGAGGAGAAGAGCCCCGACGGGTCGGACGCGACGGAGGCCCTGCCGACGCAGGACGAGGAATTCGTCGACTGGGTCGCCGGTCTGGGCAAGCCGGTGTCGGACAACGAGCCGCAGCAGGAGAGCGGCCGACGTTCGCTGCGCTCCACCGGCCGACACCACCGCGACTGACCCGCCGGCCGGTGGGTCAGTCGCTGCTCGGGTACGCCTGATCCACTCGGGTTCATTGAAGTCGGGCTGTCCCGCCCGCCCGGATACCGCGATATCAGTGAACCCGAGTGGATCATCCCGGGGCGCGCGCGAGTGGACGGTCCGGCCACCCGGCGCGCGCGCTCGCGAGACTGGTCAGGCCAGCGGCAGGTAGACCCGGCTGCCGCCGGAGACGAACTCCTCCGACTTGTCCTTCATGCCGCGCGCCGCGTACTCCTTGAGCTCCTGGGTGATCTTCATGGAGCAGAACTTCGGGCCGCACATCGAGCAGAAGTGGGCCGTCTTCGCCGGCTCGGCCGGCAGCGTCGCGTCGTGGTACGAGCGCGCGGTCTCCGGGTCCAACGAGAGGTTGAACTGGTCCTCCCAGCGGAACTCGAACCGCGCCTTCGACAGCGCGTCGTCCCACTCCTGCGCGCCGGGGTGCCCCTTGGCCAGGTCCGCCGCGTGGGCCGCGATCTTGTACGCGATCACGCCCGCCTTCACGTCGTCCCGGTCCGGCAGGCCAAGGTGCTCCTTCGGGGTGACGTAGCAGAGCATCGCGGTGCCGAACATGCCGATCATCGCGGCGCCGATCGCCGAGGTGATGTGGTCGTACGCGGGCGCGATGTCGGTGGTCAGCGGCCCGAGCGTGTAGAAGGGCGCCTCGTGGCACCACTCCTGCTGGAGGTCCACGTTCTCCTTGATCTTGTGCATCGGCACGTGACCGGGGCCCTCGATCATCACCTGCACGTCGTACGCCCAGGCGACCTTCGTCAGCTCACCGAGCGTGCGCAGCTCGGCGAACTGCGCCTCGTCGTTGGCGTCCGCGATCGAGCCGGGCCGCAGCCCGTCGCCGAGGGAGAACGTCACGTCGTACCGCGCGAGCAGCGCACACAACTCCTCGAAGTTGGTGTAGAGGAAGTTCTCCTCGTGATGCGCCAGGCACCACGCTGCCATGATCGAACCGCCCCGGGACACGATCCCGGTCACCCGGTCCACGGCCAACGGCACGTACGGCAGCAGCACCCCCGCGTGCACCGTCATGTAGTCCACGCCCTGCTCGGCCTGCTCGATCACGGTCTCCCGGAACACCTCCCAGCTCAGCTTCACCGGGTCGCCGCCGACCTTCTCCAGCGCCTGGTAGATCGGCACCGTCCCGATCGGCACCGGCGAGTTCCGCACGATCGACTCGCGGGTCTCGTGGATCCGCTTCCCGGTGGACAGGTCCATCACGGTATCCGCGCCCCAGCGGGTGGCCCAGGTCAGCTTCTCCACCTCCTCGGCGACCGACGAGCTGACCGCCGAGGTGCCGATGTTGGCGTTCACCTTGACCAGGAACGCCTTTCCGATGATCGCCGGCTCGCACTCCGGGTGGTTGACGTTGAGCGGCAGCACCGCCCGACCGGCGGCGATCTCGGCCCGGACCAGCTCCGGGTCGACGTTCTCCCGGATCGCCACGAACTCCATCTCCGGCGTCACCACACCCGCCCGCGCGTACGCGAGCTGGGTGGGACGACGTCCGTCCACACCGGCGAGCGGCGTACCCGCGCCGCGCACCGGTGCCACGTCACCCCGCTCGGCGATCCACGGGCCCCGCAACGCGGGCAACCCCACCGACGGGTCCGATCCCGGGCCGGACGTGTCGTAGAGCCGCACCGGCGGAAGATCCCCGGTCAGCCCCACCTCCGCGAACGGCACCCGGACATCGGGCCGCGAACCCTCGACGTACACCTTGCCTCGTGCCTGCATGACAACTCCCTTGGTGATCAGGCGGACCAGCCGAAGTGATCCAGCGGTCCACGTCCCGCGCCCAGCTCCCAACTCCGTGCGCCGGTCAGCGCACGGAGCACGTACTCCTTCGCGGCCCCCACCGCGGCCGGCACCGGATCGCCGAGGGCGAGCCGCACGGCGATCGCCGCCGAGAACGAACACCCGGTCCCGTGGGTGTGCCGGGTGTCCACCCGGGGGGCGCGCAGCAGGGTGGTGACGCCGCCGCCGTGCAGCACGTCGACCGCCTCGCCGCCGCCCAGGTCACCGCCGGTGACCACGACGTACTCCGGGCCGCCGGATGCCAGGGCCTCGGCGGCCACGACCATCCCGGCCACGTCGTCCACCGGACGTCCGGTGATCGCCGCGGCCTCCGCGCAGTTCGGCGTCGCCACCCTGGCGTACGGCAGCAGCCGCTCCACCGCACTGACCACACCGAGGCGGTGTCCACTCGTGGCGACAAGCACCGGATCGACGACGAGCTGCGGCAGCCGGCCGTCCCGGGCCGCCTCGGCGACCACGTCCGCGACGGCCGGGGTGCCGAGCATCCCCGTCTTGACCGCGCGCACGGTGAAATCCATGAGTACGCTGTCCAGCTGCTCGGTCACCGTGCGCGGCGGCATCGGCAGCACGGCGTCGACACCCCGGGTGTTCTGGGCGGTGACCGCGGTGAGGACGCTCGTGCCGTACGCGCCGAGCGCCGCGAAGACCTTGAGGTCGGCCTGGATGCCCGCGCCGCCGCCGGAGTCGGAGCCGGCGATGGTGAGGATGGTGCTCGGCGTCATCTTCCCTCGTCTTTGGTTGCGGTTGGGGGCTGTGGCCGACAGTGCCCACTCCGGGCGGTCAGGCTTGATCCCTGCGTGGGCACTGTCGGCCGCAGCCCCGCTCGTGGGGACCTGGTGCCTCCGTGCCGGGTTTTGGTCAGCATCGGGGTGACCGCCTCGGCATAAGCGCTGGTCAGGATCGCCGCTGTTTCGGCGGGGTCTGTTGCTCGCATGATCGTGCCCAGCACTGCCACCCCTGCGGCTCCTGCCTCTACGCAGGCGGCTACCTGTTCCGGGGTTTCGATACCGCCCAGGGCCAGTACCGGTACGTGGCTGATCCTGATCAGCTTGCGCAGCCCTTCGGTGGCCAGGGGTGGGCCGTACCCCGGTTTTGTTCTGGTGGGGTAGACCGGGGAGAGGGTGGCGTAGTGCTCGGTGGTCAGGCGGTTCAGCTCGGTTTCGTCGTGGCAGGAGCGGCCGACCAGGCGGTGGGTCGGCGGCGGGTACGGGCCGGCGGCGGGCAGGTGCACGGCGTCGCCGCCGAGCGGGTCGGGCCCGGCCACGACGAGGGTTCCGCCGACGTCGGCGAGGATCGCGCGCAGGTCGGTGGCGAGGGCGGCGCGCTCGGCGCGGGGCAGGTCCTTCTCCCGCAGCACCACCCAGCGCACTCCCCCGGCCACCGCTCCCGCGACAACCCGCTCAAGCCCACCCCGAGCGGCAATCCGATCGGTAAGAACGACCACCCCCGACGGCACCCTCCCCAACGAGATCTTGGAAGGAACGTGCCCCTCCAGGGGCGGTTTGCTTCCAAGATCTCCCGCCGGCGGCGACGCCGTCGGCGGCGGTGACGCTTGGGGCGGTGGTGAGGCGGTCACAGGTTTGGTCTTCCCTCGTCGGGGGTGGACGCCAGCGCGTGGAAGCGGCGGGCGATCCGGCCGGCGCCGGCCGCCAGATGTCCGGCCTCGACCGCGTAGCGCATCGCGGTGGCCATCGCCACCGGGTCCGCGGCCCGGGTCACCGCGCTGGCCAGCAGCACGCCGTCGCAGCCCAACTCCATCGCCAGGGCCGCGTCGGAGGCGGTGCCGATGCCGGCGTCGAGGATCACCGGCACGTCGACACCCTGGCGGATGAGCCGGATGTGGTGCGGGTTGCCGATGCCCAGCCCCGAGCCGATCGGCGAGCCGGCCGGCATCACCGCGGCACAGCCCACGTCGGCGAGCCGGCGGGCGAGCACCGGGTCGTCACTTGTGTACGGCAGGACGGTGAAACCGTCGGCGACCAACTCCTCGGCGGCGCGGAGCAACTCCACCCCGTCGGGCAGCAGCGTCCGCTCGTCGCCGATCACCTCCAGCTTGACCCAGTCGGTGTCGAACGCGTCCCGGGCCAGTCGGGCCACCTTCACCGCCTCGGTCGCGGTGTGGCAGCCGGCGGTGTTCGGCAGCAGGCGTACCCCGCACCGGTCCAGCAGGTCGAGCAGCCCACCGGCCGTGCCCGGGGCGGTGTCCACCCGGCGCAGGGCCAGGGTGACCAGCTCGGTGCCGGACGCCCGGATCGCCTGCTCCAGCACGTGCAGATTCGCGGCACCACCGGTGCCGAGGATCAGCCGCGAGGTGAACGTCTCCCCACCCAGCTCGAACGACACCCCGCTCACCCGCCCTGCGCCGCGGTGAGCACCTCGACCCGGTCACCGTCGCGCAGCGCCGTGGTCGCCCAACCCGCCCGGGGCACCACTTCGCCGTTGACCGCGACCGCCACCCCGCGCGGTTGCGGGGCGACGTCACGGACCAGATCGGCCACCGACACCTCACCCGGGACGCTTCGCCCGGCCCCGTTCACCGTCAACTCCACAGGTCCCCCTTCATCGTCGTTTCGGGCTCACCGTCCGCCGCCACACCGACGAACCGGTCCGGCCGGAAAGGCGCGAGCAGCGGATCGGGTACGCCGGCGCACACCAGGTCGGTGATCAGGTCGGCGGTGACCGGGGTGAGCACGATGCCGTGCCGGTGGTGACCGGTGGCGATCAGGACGTCCGGTCGGCCCGGCAGCGGCCCGAGGATCGGTGCGTTGTCCGGGGTGCCCGGCCGCAGCCCGGCGACCGCCTCGACCAGGTCGTACTCGGCCAGCTCGGGCAGCAGGTCGACGCCGGCGCGGAGCAGGCGCTGCACGGCACCGGCGGTGACGGTGGTGTCCGACCGTTCCTCGACCGTCGCGCCGAGCACGACCTCGCCGTTGGGGCGGGGCACCAGGTAGACGGGTTCGCCGTCGGCGTACCCCCGGATCACGTGCCGGAAGCCCGGCGCGACGCCGTCGGGCGCGCGCAGCCGGAGGATCTGGCCCTTCACCGGCCGCACGGGCAGGCCGGTGAGTGCGGCGGCCCCGCAGCCGGCGGCGACCACGGTGACCGCGGCGTCCACATCGGACAGCCGGGTGACCACCTGCGGCACCAGCACCGCGCCGGCCCGCTGCGCGGCCGTGCGCAGCGCCGGCACCAGCAGCCGGGGGTCGACCTGGTGGTCGGTGGGCGCGAGCGCGCCGCCGCCCACCCGGGGGGCGAGGGCCGGTTCGAGGTCGCGCAGCTCGCTGGGGCGCAGGGGGGTCACCGGCAGACCCAACCCCTGTTGGTACGCCCACAGCCGGCGCGCCTCGGCCAGGTCGTCGCGGGTCAACCCGACCAGCAGGGTGCCCTCGGTCCGGTAGCCGATGTCGACGCCCGTCGCGTCGGCAAGCTCGGCGGCGAACGTGGGCCAGCGGGCGGCGGACGCCAGCAGCAGCTCGGTCAGCTGCCGCTCACCGAAGTACGCCTCGGCGACCGGGGCGAGCATGCCGGCGGCCACCGCCGACGCCCCCGAGCCGGGTGCCGGATCGTGCACCACCACCCGCAGCCCCCGCGCGGCGCAGCGCCAGGCGATCGCCAACCCGATCGGCCCGGCCCCGATCACCGCCACGTCCGGCCGGCCCCGGTCGTCGGAGGACGCCGACTCGGACCGGCCGGTCAGCACGTCAGGGCCTCGATCAGCGTGGCGGTCGCCTGCGCCGGGTCGGCGGCGGCGGAGAGCGCGCCGACCACCGCCACCCCGTACGCCCCGGCGGCCCGCAGCTCCCGTACGTGGGCGGCGGTCACGCCCCCGATCGCGATGACCGGCACGTCGACGGCGTCGGCGACGGCGCGTACCCCGGTGGGCCCGATGGGGTCCGGCAGGCCGGACTTGGTGCTGGTGGGGTGGCACGGGCCGACGCCCAGGTAGCTGGCTCCCGCCGCGACCGCCGCGGTCGCCGTTTCCGGCGCGCGGGCGGTGGCTCCCAGCACGCCGGTGGGGCCGAGCACCCGACGGGCGGCGGTGACCGGCAGGTCGTCCGCTCCGACGTGGCCGCCGGCGGCACCCACCGCCAACGCCACGTGCAGTCGGTCGTTGACCAGGCAGGTCGCCTCGTACGGCTGGCAGAGCACCAGCACCCGCCGGGCCAGGTCGTACGCCTCGCGGTCGGTCGCGGAGTCCTCGACCCGGACCTGCACGACCAGGTCGGCGCGGGCCACCGTGAGGGCGGCCCGGACCACGGTGAGCGGGTCCCGACCGGGTCGGGTGTCGGTGATCAGATGCAGTCGCCCCAGGGACGGCACGGCAACTCTCCTCCCTGCGCCGGCATTATCCGGATCAGGTTCGACGGTCGGGGGCTGTCAGCCCCCCTCTCAGCCCGGTACACCGGGCTCCCGTGGGTTACTTGCGTGTCACCGTACGACAGATCCGCCGGTCTGCCAAGGCGGGGCTCGGCGGCGGCCGGTGGGCCGGAACGCACCGAATCGAGCTAGATCTGTGGGGCGGTTCATGCGGTCCTGTTCGGAATGTCGCCTGCCGTTGCAGAACCGTTACCCGCCGGCATCTTGCCGGACATTGAACCAGTCGAATTAATTTGTTCAGCGATTCGACAAAATGTCGGTGGGGGTGCCCTCGCAGGGTGTGACCACCGGCTCCATCAGGGACGGCCTTCGGCGAGCCGACTCCCGCGATCTCCGTCACTACGACACAGGAGGCGGCGTGTCCCGTTCTCGTCGTGCCCGCGTACCCATCACCGCAACCCTCATCTCCCTGGCCCTCGCTTCGACGACCCTGTTCGGCACGCCCGCGCAGGCCGCGCCGGCCGCCGCACAGGTCCCCCCACGGGAGGCAGCGGCCGGAACCCCGGTCACCCAGGTGGCGCCGAAGGCGCCCCAGAAGGCCGCCGACGATCCCTTCTCGGTCCTGGTCTTCTCCAAGACTGCCGGCTTCCGGCACGACTCCATCCCCACCGGTGTCGCCGCCATCCAACAGCTCGGCGCCGCCAACGGATTCACTGTGGACGCTTCCGAGGACGGCGCCGCGTTCAGCGACGCCAACCTGGCGAAGTACAAGGCCGTGATCTGGCTCTCCACCACCGGTGACGTCCTCAACGCCGAGCAGCAGGCGGCGTTCGAGCGCTACGTGAAGGCCGGCGGCGGCTACGTCGGCATCCACGCCGCGTCGGACACCGAGTACAGCTGGGCCTGGTACGGCGACCTGGTCGGCGCGTACTTCGCCAACCACCCGCAGAACCAGCAGGCCACGGTCAAGGTGGAAGACCACGCCCACCCGTCCACGGCCGAACTGCCGGACCGCTGGTCCCGGTTCGACGAGTGGTACAACTTCCAGACCAACCCGCGGCCGGACGTGCACGTGCTGGCCAGCCTGGACGAGAAGAGCTACACCCCGGGGGCGGGCGCGATGGGCGCCGACCACCCGACCTCCTGGTGTCAGGACTTCGACGGCGGTCGTTCCTGGTACACCGGTGGTGGGCACACCCGGGAGTCGTTCGCCGAGCCCGAGTTCCTGTCCCACCTGCTCGGCGGCATCCGGACCGCGGCCGGTGTCGCGGACGCCGACTGCGGTGCCACGAAGACCTCGAACTTCGAGAAGATCGCCCTGGACAGCAACACCAGCAACCCGATGGAGCTGGACATCGCCCCCGACGGGCGGGTCTTCTACATCGAGCGCGACGGCCGGGTGCAGATCATCAAGCCGGACACCGGCAGCACCGTCACCGCCGTCGACCTGGACGTCTTCACCGGCAACGAGGACGGTCTGATCGGCATCCGGCTCGACCCGGACTTCGCCACCAACAAGTGGGTGTATCTCTACTACGCCCCGAACGACAACGTCACGCGCAACCTGCTGTCCCGGTTCACCGTGACCGGCGACACCATCGACCCGGCGAGCGAGAAGCAGGTGCTGCGGGTCGACACCCAGCGCAACACCTGCTGCCACGCGGGCGGCAGCATGACGTTCGACAGCGCCGGCAACCTCTACCTGGCCACCGGTGACAACACCAACCCGTTCGAGTCCAACGCGTACTCGCCGCTCGACGAGCGCCCGGGCCGCCAGGACTACGACTCGCAGCGCACCTCGGCGAACACCAACGACCTGCGTGGCAAGGTGATCCGGATCCACCCGGAGGACGACGGGACGTACACCGTTCCGACGGGCAACCTCTTCGCGCCGGGCACCGAGAAGACCCGTCCCGAGATCTACGCGATGGGCTTCCGCAACCCGTTCCGGATCGGCACCGACCCGAAGACCGACACGCTGTACGTCGGGGACTACGGGCCGGACGCCAACGCGAACAACGCGACCCGGGGCCCCCGCGGTCTGGTCGAGTGGAACATCGTGACCCCCGGCAACTACGGCTGGCCGTACTGCACGGGCACGAACGAGGCGTACAACGACTACACGTTCCCGTCCGGCCCGAGCGGCGCGAAGTTCGACTGCGCCGCGCCGGTGAACAACTCGCCGAACAACACCGGCCTGACCAACCTCCCCCCGGTCGTCCCGGCCACCGTCGACTACGGCTACGCCGGTGACGCGCGGTACCCGGAGATCGGTGGCGGTGGCGCGCCGATGGGCGGCCCGGCCTACCGGTACGACCCCAACCTCAACTCCACCCGCAAGTGGCCGGCCTACTACGACGGCAAGGCGCTGCTCGGCGAGTGGAACCAGAACAAGATGTACACGATGCAGGTGACCGCCGACGGCAAGTCGCTTGTGGACATCAACCAGCTGCTCACCGGGATGAGCATGATCCGGCCGATGGACTTCGAGTTCGGCCCGGATGGTGCCCTGTACCTGATCGAGTGGGGCAGCGGCTTCGGCGGCAACAACGACAACTCCGGCATCTACCGGATCGACTACACCGCCGGTGACCGCGCGCCGATCGCGGCGGCGTCCGCCAACCCCAGCTGGGGTCCGGCGCCGTTGACCGTCACCTTCTCCAGCGACGGCTCCCGGGACCCGGACGGTGGCGCGCTCACCTACGCCTGGTCCTTCGGCGACGGGCAGACCTCCACCGAGGCGAACCCGACGCACACCTACGTGACGCCGGGCAACTACACCGCCCAGCTCACCGTGACCAACGCGAAGGGCCGTACCGCGGTGGGCAACGTGCCGATCACCGTGGGCAACACCGCACCGACGGTCACCATCGAGTTCCCGCCGGACGGTGGTTTCTTCAACTGGGGTGACCAGGTCAAGTACACGATCAAGGTGACCGACCCCGAGGACGGGCAGATCGACTGCGCCAAGGTGAACCTCCAGGTGCTGCTCGGTCACGACGAGCACGCCCACCCGCTGGAGCAGCACACCGGCTGCACCGGCACCGTCCAGACGTCGCTCGCCTCCGGGCACGGCGCCGAGGCGAACGTCTTCGCGGTCTTCGAGGCCACCTACACCGACCAGGGTGGTGCCGGCGGCGCCGGTGCGCTCACCGGTCGGCAGATCGAGATCCTGCAGCCCAAGCAGAAGCAGGCCGAGTACTTCACGGCCACCGGACGGACTCCGGTGAGCACCGGCGGCGGAGACGCCGGTGTGCAGCGGGAGGCCGGGGCCGACACCGCCGGTGGCGGCCAGAGCATCGCGTTCATCGAGGACGGTGACTGGTGGTCTGTCGCTCCGGCGAACCTGACCAACATCACCGAGATCCGGTTCCGGGCCGCCTCGGCCGCCGCTGGCGGTCGGATCGAGGTCCACGCGGGTGCGGTCGACGGACCGGTGGTCGCCACGGCCGTCGTGCCGACGACCGGCGCGTGGCAGACGTACACGGACGTGAGCGCACCGGTCACCGGTGCCGCGAGCGGTTCGCTGTTCTTCGTGGCCCGCGACCCGAACGGCGGAACGGGTTCGCTGTTCAACGTCAACTGGATGGACTTCGTCGGCCGCGGTGTCACCGAGAACGCGCCGCCGGCGGTCAGTGCCACGGCCACCCCGGCCACCGGCACCGTGCCGGTCACCGTCGCCTTCGACGGCACGGCGACCGATGCCGAGGGCAACACCCCGCTGACGTACGCCTGGGACTTCGGTGACGGAGGCACGGCGACCACCCTGGACGCCAGCCACACGTACACCAGCGCGGGCGCGTTCACGGCCACCCTCACGGTGACCGACAGCAAGGGCGCCAAGGCCTACGCCACGGTGCCGGTGCGGGTGGACGCTCCGGACACGTCCTGCCTCGGGGCGCGTTCGGACGACTTCAACGGCAACACCCTGGACAAGGGCCGGTGGACCAGTGTGGTCCGGGAGAACCAGCTCTACTCGCTCAGTGGCGGCGCGCTGCGGCTGCCCACCGGGGTGGGTGACCTCTACGGGGCTCGCAACGACGCCACCAACCTGGTGCTCCAGGCGGCTCCGACCGGCGCCTGGGAGATGACCACCAAGATCACCCTCCCGGTGACGGCCAACTACCAGCAGGCCGGCCTGCTGGTGTACGGCGACGACGACAACTACGCCAAGGTGGACCTGCTCTACAACGGCAGCCGTCGGGTGGAGTTCATCCGGGAGACCGCGGCCACGCCTCGCAACGAGGCCGCCGACGCCACCAACGCACCGGCGGGTGACACCGTGTACCTGCGGATCACCAGCGACGGGACGAACCTGACCGCGTCCGCCTCGGGCGACGGGCAGACCTTCACCCCGGTCGGCCGTTCGGCCGCGCTCGCCGGCATCACCAACCCGCGGATCGGGGTCTTCGCCCTCAACGGTGGCACCGAGGCACCTGTTGTCGACGCGGCCTTCGACTCGTTCGTGGTCACGCCGGACGCCCCGGCCGGCCCGGTCGAGCCGTCGGACGAGTTCACCGGCAGCTCGCTGGACAAGTGCCGGTGGGACGCCATCACGCGGGAGGACACGGCCGGTTACCGGGTCACCGATGGCGCGTTGCGGATCGACGTGCCCAACGGTGACATCTACGGCACCGACAACACCGGGCCGAAGAACTTCATCCTCCAGACCGCGCCGTCCGGCGACTGGACCCTGGAGACGAAGGTCGACGGCAGCCTGCTGAACGAGCAGTACCAGCAGGCCGGTCTGCTCGTGCAGGCGGATGACGACAACTACGTCAAGTTCGACTTCATCGCGGACAACCAGGCCGGCCAGGCGGTGACGCGGCGGATCGAGTTCCGCAGCGAGATCGCCGGGGTGGTGCAGAGCCCGCAGCCGGAGGCGACCAGCCTCACCTCGGCGGTGTGGCACCTGCGGCTGGCCCGCACGGGCAACACGTTCACCGCGTCGTACTCGGCGGACGGCACGACCTGGACCGCCTTGGAGGCACTGACCAACAGCGCGGTCGGGGCCACCCCGAAGGTCGGGCTGTTCACCCTCGGCGCCAACCAGACGGCGTCGAAGACCGCCTCGTTCGACTACTTCCGGCTCAGCACGAAGGTGGCCGACGAGACCGCGCCGGTCACCACCGCGGCGGTCTCCGGCACCCCGACCGAGGGGTGGTACACCGGGCCGGTGACGGTCACGCTCACCGCCGCCGACGAGGCCGGCGGTAGCGGCCTCGCCGGTACGGAGTACCAGCTGGACGGGGCCACCACCTGGACGGCGTACACCGCACCGGTGGCCGTCACCGGCGACGGCGAGCACGAGCTGCGGTACCGCTCGACCGACAAGGCCGGCAACGTGGAGGAGACGAAGACCGTCTCCGCCAAGATCGACGCCACCGCGCCGGTGACCTCGGCGACGTTCGCTCCGGCGAACAACGCCGGCTGGCACAACGGGACGATCCCCGTCGTGCTGACCTCGACCGACGCCGGTTCCGGGGTCAAGACGGTGGAGTGGTCGCTGGACGGTGGCGCGTGGACGCCGTACACGACGCCGGTCGAGGTGACCGGCGACGGGCAGCACGAGCTGCTGTTCCGCTCGACCGACAAGGCCGGCAACGTCGAGACGCTCAAGTCGGCGGTGCTGCGCATCGACGGCACCAAGCCGACGCTGCTGGTGTCCGGGATCGCCGACGGCCAGCTCTACGGAGACAGCCAGGACGTCCGGGTGTCCTGGCAGGCCGTCGACCCGACCTCGGGCATCGCGACGGTGGTCGGCAAGCTGGACGGCCAGGCGTACGCCAGCGGCACTCTGCAGGCCATGTACGAGCTGCCGCTCGGCCTGCACGAGCTGACCGTGACCGCGACCGACAAGGCGGGCAACGAGACCACCTCGACGGTCCGGTTCTTCGTCACCACCTCGTTCCGGGACATGCAGAACCTGCTGGACCGGTTCAAGGCGACGGGTCGGCTCTCGGCCAAGGCGCACAAGCAGTTGACGGCGAAGCTCGACGCGGCCCGTCAGGCCGAGGCGGCCGGCAACGACAACAAGGCGATCAAGCAGTTGACCGCGTTCCGCACGCTCGCCGCCGACGCCACCCTGGTGGCTGAGGCGGAGATCCGGGATGTCCTGGTGCGGGACACCGACGCGATGATCGTTCGACTCGGCGGCGCGGCCAGCAAGGCCGGGGTCAAGGCGAACGACGGCGAACCGGTCAAGGGCACCGGGCGGCTCGGTGGCGATGCCACCCGGCTCGCACCCGGTCGCCAGCTCTGATCCGACGAGGCCCCTCCCCGACGCCGCGGCGTCGGGGAGGGGCCTCCCTCATTCGTAGCGAGGAGATGTCTGTGACGGGTATCCGCAAGGTGTTGGCCGCCGTGTTCGCCGGACTGGCCCTGACCCTGCTCTCCGCTGCCCCGGCGGCCGCCCGGGCCGACAAACTCAAGCTGACGGTGGCCGGCGACGGGGCTCAGGGGGTCACCATCCAGGCCACCTACGCCGATGGCCGACGACTGGACCGGGTGGTGCGCCTGGTGCTCACCGCCACCGGCCCGGACGGGCAGAAGGTCGGGCCGGTGCAGTTGGAGCCGCAGCCCGAGGGGCAGGGCTTCTACAGCAGCGGGCCGGTGCTCTCCGCCGGCACGTGGCAGGTGACTGTGGACTCCCCCGCTCCCCTGCCGGCCAAGGCCAGCGCCACGGTGCAGGCCCGCCCGGCGCAGTCACCCCCGCCACCCAAGCCGGTGGCGGTCAACAAGCCGGCTGACGGCGGAGGCGGCGCGGGTGCCGGCTGGTGGCCGTTCGCGGCGGCCGGCCTCGTGCTGGTCGCCGCGGCGATGGGGGTGGCCATGCTGTTCGGCCGCCGCCGCACCACCTGAGGCGACAGGTTTCACCACACGGGCCGGGCCGCCACAAGCGACCCGGCCCGTGATCGACTCGGTGTCTCTGAAAATCGGGGCTTCCCGGGCCGGGGGTCACCGCGGTTTCACGAAACGCGAGTGGATCACCAGGGGGACGCACGGATCAGCCATGCCTCGCTCAGAGGATGGCGCGCAGTGCCGCCAGGTCCTCGTCGGTGGGCTCCCAGGTGCCGGCGGCGGCGTTGGCGCGTACCTGCTCGGGCGTGGTGGCACCGGCGATCACCGAGGTCACCGCCGGCTGGGCGGCCAGCCCACCGATCGCCACCTGGAGCATGGTCAGACCCCGCTCGGCCGCGTACGCCTCGATCGCCTCGATGGTGTCCCAGTCGGCCGCGGCGAGCCGCTCGGCGTACCGGCCACCGCCGGAGAGCCGGCTGCCGGCCGGCGGCTGCGCCTCGCGCTTGTACTTGCCGGTGAGCAGCCCGTTGGCGAGTGGGAAGAACGGCAACATGCCGAGGCCGAACCGCTCGCAGGCCGGGATGATCTCGGTCTCCACCGAGCGCTCCAGCAGGCTGTAGTGGTTCTGCGCGCTGATGAAGCGGGACCGGCCGTTGGACGAGGCCACCCAGTCCGCGTCGGCGATCTGCCAGCCGGCGAAGTTGGAGTTGCCCAGGTAGCGCACCTTGCCGTCGCGGACCAGGTCGTCCAGGGCGGCGAGGGTCTCGTCGATCGGGGTGCCCGGGTCGGGCTCGTGCATCTGGTAGAGGTCGATGTGGTCGGTGCCGAGCCGGCGCAGCGACGCCTCCACCGCACGGGCGATGTAGCGCCGCGCACCCCGGGCGCCGAAGTCCGGCCCGTTGAGGCCGTTCATGTCCATGCCGAACTTGGTGGCCACCACCACGTCGTCCCGGCGGCCCTTGAGCGCCTGCCCGAGCAGTTCCTCGGAGCCGCCCTGCGGCTCGCCGTAGATGTCGGCGGTGTCGAAGAGGGTGATCCCGGCGTCCAGGGCGGCGTCCACCACCGCGCGGGTGCCGTCGAGGTCGAGCTTACGGCCGAAGTTGTTGCAGCCGATGCCGACGACGGACACCACGAGCCCGGAGTCGCCCAGCCGGCGATAGGTCATGTCAGTCACGAGATCCACCCTATGCCGGCCGGACGCACCGCTGCCCGGTGACCGCTCAGCCCACGTCCCAGACCGGTTCCGGGGTCTCCACCACCTCGCTGTCGCCGCGGAACAGCACGAACCGGTCGAAGGAACGGGTGAACCAGCGGTCGTGGGTGACCGCGATGACTGTCCCCGCGAACGCGTTCAGGCCCGCTTCGAGGGCCTCCGCGCTGGCCAGGTCGAGGTTGTCGGTGGGCTCGTCGAGCAGCAGCAGCGTCGCGCCGGACAACTCCAGCAGCAGCACCAGGAACCGGGCCTGCTGCCCGCCGGAGAGCGTGCCGAAGCGCTGGTCGCCCTGTGCCGCCAGCTCGTAGCGGCTGAGCACCCCCATCGCCGCGTGCCGGTCCATTCCGGTGCGGTGCTCGTCACCCCGCCAGAGGATCTCGACGAGCGTCTTCGACATCAGCTCCGGCCGGTCGTGGGTCTGGGAGAAGTGCCCGGGGCGGACCCGGGCACCGAGGCGCGCCGTGCCGTCGTGCGCCACCGGCGCGAGCGCGAGCGCCCCGTCGACCGGCCCGTTGGCCGGGTCCGGGTCGGTGCCGCCCCGGGCCAGCAGCCGCAGGAAGTGCGACTTGCCGGTGCCGTTGGCACCGAGCACCGCCACCCGGTCGCCGTACCAGATCTCCAGGTCGAAGGGGAAGGTCAGGCCGTCGAGCTCCAGCTGCTCGCAGACGACCGCGCGCTTGCCGGTCCGCCCGCCGCTCAGCCGCATCCGGATGTCCTGGTCCTTCGGGGGTACGGGCGGCGGCCCGGCCTCCTCGAACTTACGCAGCCGGGTCTGCGCGGCCTGGTAACGCGAGGCCAATCCGTCGTTGTACGCGGCCTTCTGCTTGTACATCAGCATCAGCTCGCGCAGCTTCTGGTGCTCCTCGTCCCAGCGCCGACGCAGCTCGTCCAGGCGGGCGTGCCGAGCCACCCGAGCCTCGTGCCAGCTGGCGAAGCCGCCCGGGTGCACCCAGGCGCTGCCACCCTCGACGGCCACCACCCGGTCGGCGCTCTGGGCCAGCAGCTCGCGGTCGTGCGAGACGTAGAGCACCGACTTGGTCGACTCGCGCAGTCGCGCCTCCAGCCACCGTTTGCCGGGCACGTCGAGGAAGTTGTCCGGTTCGTCGAGCAGCAGCACCTCGTCCGGGCCGCGCAGCAGCAACTCCAACGCGAAGCGTTTCTGCTGACCGCCGGAGAGGGTGCGCACCGGGCGGTCCCGCACCGTGTCCCAGGTCCGGTCCAGCACGATTGTCGCCACGGTGTCGAAGAGCACCTCGGCGTCGTACCCGCCGGCCTCGCCCCAGGCCCCCAGCGCGTCGGCGTACGCCAACTGGGCCTTGCCGGCGGCGTTGCTGAACTTGCCGTGGGCCTCGGCGGCCCGCATGGCCGCCTCGGTCTCGGCGAGTCGGCGGCCGGCGTCGCGCAGCGAGGGCGGGGCCAGCGACAACGCCAGGTCGGCGAGCGTCGACTCGTCGCCGATCATGCCGATGAACTGCCGCATCACGCCCAGGCCGCCGGCCCGCGCGATGGCGCCGCTGCGCACCGGCAGGTCGCCGGCGACCATCCTCAGCAGCGTCGTCTTACCCGCGCCGTTGGGCCCGACCAGGGCGACCTTGCTGCCCTCACCCACCCGGAACGACACGTCGGCGAAGAGTTCCCGACCGTCGGGCAGGATGTGCCCGACCGCTGCCACATCCACGTATCCCACGCCGGGATCCTGCCCCAGTGCGGGCCGGAGGGACATCCAATTACCGGGTGACCCGCAGCACCCGGAAGCCCTTCTGGCTGGCGTACCGCTCGACCTGCCAGCCCTGCTCGGTGAGCCAGCGTTGCAGCGAGTCGCCACCGAGGTGCCGGGCGACGACCAGCCAGCCGACGCCGTCCGGTGCGAGTCGGGGCAGCCAGCGCAGCAGCAGCTCGTGCAGCTCGTCCTTGCCGATCCGAATGGGCGGGTTGGACCAGATCTGGGCGAACCGGACGCCCGCCGGAACGTCGTCCGGCGCGTGGACCCGGACCCGGTCGGCCGCGTCGACCCTGGCCGCGTTGGCGGCGGTCAGCTCGCGGGCACGAGCGTTGACGTCGACCGCCCAGACGGTGCTCGCCGGTGCCAGGTCGGCCAGCACGCACGCGATCGGGCCGAACCCGCAGCCGAGGTCGAGCAGGTCACCGGCGGTGTCGGCGGCGGGCAGGTCGGCCTTGCGCAGGAGCACGGCGGTGCCCGGGTCGAGGCGACTGGCGGAGAACACGCCGCCGGCGGAGACGAGCCGGTAGTCGCGGTCGGCGACGGAGAACTCGACCTCGCGCGGCGGAGCGTCGCTGGCGGGTTGAGCGGTGAAGTAGTGGTCGCCGGTCACGCCGGCAATTCTCGCACCGACCCGGGGCGGCCAGGACACCACCCACGCGCACATTTCCCCGATATTACCCCCTAAAGGGACAATCGCTCCTACTCTGGGCGACATGGTGTATCGGTACGAGTCCGATGAGGACGCTTTCGAGGAGTACCCGGAGCCCGGGTCCGACCTGTCGGTGTTCGGCGCCGGTCCGCCCCCGCCGGCCGGGCCCTCTCCGTCGCGCTTCCCCGCGCCGTCGCTGCCCCGACCGAACCAGCTCTCCCTGCCGTCGACGCAGCCGCCGCCGACCCGTGCCGAGGTTGCGCCGCCGACCCGTGTCGACGTTCCGTCTGCCGCCTCCCGCAGCCAGGTCTACACCTCGGCCACCGCGATGGAGCCCAGCTCCCGACGCGGCGGTGGCCGCCTGTGGCAGGTGCTGGTCGGCGGCGCGGCCGTCCTGGTGCTGCTCGCACTCTGCGGCCTCGGCGCCGCCGCGCTGATCGACCGCAACGAGCAACCCGCGGCCGGCCCCACATCCCCGCCGACCGCCGCGCCGACGTCCGCCGCGCCGGAACGGCTGGCCCTCGACTCCCGAGAATCCGACCGGGCCCCGCTCAGCGCCAAGGAACTCTTCCCCGGCAAGGAGCTGACGCTCACCGCCGGCCAGCCGAGCTACCAGGTGCTCAAGACCCAGTCCAGCGGCAGTTGCGCCGTCGCCGCCACCGGCGAGGTCGCCGACCTGCTGGCCCTCCTCGGCTGCAACCAGGTCGTCCGGGCCACGCTGCGCACGCCGAAGGGCGATCACCTGGTCACCGCCGGGTTGTTCAACCTGACCGACAAGGTCAGCGCGGAACGGGCCCGGGACCGGATCCGCCCACTCCTCGACGAGCGGAAGGGCCGCTTCCGTGGCCTCGCCGCCGGTGACGGCACCGACGTGCTGAGCAGCGCCCCCGCGCGGGTCGGCTGGCAGGTGCGCGGTCACTACGTGGCGTACGCGCTGGTGGTCCGCGAGGACGGGGCGACGATCAAGGCGGGCGACGCCACGGTCCGCGAGATCCTGTTCGACATGATCGAGCTGCACCTCAGCCGGGGCGTTCTGCAACAGCGGGCCGAGGGTGGCACCGCCGCCCAGCCGACGCCGGAAACCTCCGCCAGCGGCGACGACGGCGACCTGCCCGGCGAGTGAGCCTGCGGCACCCCGCCGGCGGTCAACCCTCGATCGGAACCCGCAGTCGACGGGTGAGGTCGGCGCGGCGCGCGTACTCGGTCGGATCGGCGGGGTAGCCGACGGCGACCAGGGTCAACCCCCGCGCGGGAGCCACTGTCACCTCGCTGGAGCGGTCCTGCCGGGTGAGCAGGCTGCCCGGCCACTCGACCGGGCGGCGGCCGTCCCCGGCCACCAGCATCGCCCCTACCAGGCTGCGCACCATCGCCTGGCAGAACGCGTCGGCCTGCACGGTGGCGACCAGGATGCCGTCCGGGTCGCGACGCCAGTCCAGCCGGGTCACCTCGCGCAACGTGGTCGCGTTCTCCTTGCGCCGGCAGTACGCGGCGAAGTCGTGCTCGCCGACCAGGCCGCTCGCGGCGGCGTTCAGTGCGGCCAGGTCGAGCGGCTTCGGCCAGGCCAGCACCTCGTGCCGGCGCAGTGGCTCCGCGCCGAAGGGCGCATCGGTGACCCGGTACTCGTAGCGGCGGAAGGTGGCCGAGAACCGGGCGTCGAAGTCGGTCGGCACCTCGGTCATCGCGCGTACGCGGACGTCGGTGGGGAGCAGCCGGGCCAGGCGGCGCAGCAGCCGCCCCTCGTGCTCCCGCCACACGTCGACGGGTAGCTCCAGGTGGCAGACCTGCCCGGTGGCGTGCACTCCCGCGTCGGTGCGACCGGCAACCGTCAGCCCGGTGACCGCGCCGGCACCGAGGATCAGGTCCAGGGTCTCGACGAGCACCCCCGCGACGGTGCGCCGGGTCGGCTGGGGTGCCCAGCCGGAGAAGCCCGTGCCGTCGTACGAGACGTCCAGCCGCAGCCGGATCCGCTCGTCCACCTCGTACCTCCTGTCATGGGTCGGGCCCGACACCCCGATGGGGGTGCCGGGCCCGACGTTGCCCTTGATCAGGCCTTGTTCTCGGTGGCCTCGTCGCTGTCCTCGCGGGCGGCGTCGGTGTCACCGGACGCCGACACCGGCGCCTCGGAGTCCTGGTCGGTCTGCGCCGACTGCGGAGCCTCGTCGGCCGGGGCGAGCGCCTCGACCTTGTCCTGCTGCGCGGCCTTGCGGGCGGCGGTCTTCTTGTTCACCTTCGGCTCGGCGACCTGAAGCTCCTCCACCAGCTCGATGATGGCCATCGGCGCGTTGTCACCCTTGCGCGGACCGGTCTTCACGATCCGGGTGTAACCGCCGGGGCGGTTGGAGTACCGAGGTGCGATCTGGTCGAACAGGGCGTAGACCACGTCCTTGTCCTTGACGACACCCAGCACCCGCCGCCGCGAGGCGAGGTCACCGCGCTTGGCCTTGGTGATGAGCTGCTCGGCCAACGGACGCAGCCGCCGGGCCTTCGTCTCGGTGGTCTGGATCTTGCCGTGCTGGAACAGCGCGGTCGCCAGGTTGGCGAGCATCAGCCGCTCGTGCGAGGGGCTGCCGCCGAGGCGGGGGCCCTTGGTGGGCGTGGGCATTTTGGTGCTCCTCAGTTGTGGCGGCAGCGCGGACTAGAGCTGCTCGGTCTCGCGGTAGTCGTCGGTGTCGTAGTCGGCCTCGCCGAAGGTGTCCACGACGTGCGCCGGGTCGAAGTTCGGAGCCGAGTCCTTCAGCCCGAGACCCATCCCGGCGAGCTTCATCTTGACCTCGTCGATCGACTTCTGACCGAAGTTGCGGATGTCGAGGAGGTCGGCCTCGGTACGCCCGATGAGCTCACCAACGGAGTTGATGCCCTCGCGCTTGAGGCAGTTGTAGGAGCGGACGGTGAGGTCCAGCTCCTCGATCGGCAGGGCCAGGTCCGCCGCCAGCTGGGCGTCCTGCGGGGACGGCCCGATGTCGATGCCCTCGGCGGTCTCGTCCAGCTCCCGGGCCAGCCCGAACAGCTCCACGAGCGTCGAACCGGCGGAGGCCAGCGCGGTGCGCGGACCCATCGACGGCTTGGTCTCGACGTCGATGATCAGCCGGTCGAAGTCGGTGCGCTGCTCGACACGGGTCGCCTCGACGCGGTACGTCACCTTCAGCACCGGCGAGTAGATCGAGTCGACCGGGATCCGGCCGATCTCGGCGCCGGACTGCTTGTTCTGTGCCGCCGTCACGTAGCCCCGGCCCCGCTCGACGGTCAGCTCCATGTCGAGCCGGCCCTTGCCGTTGAGGGTGGCGAGCTTGAGATCCGGGTTGTGCACCGAGACGCCGGCCGGCGGCTGGATGTCGCCCGCGGTCACGTCGCCCGGGCCCTGCTTGCGCAGGTACATGCTGACCGGCTCGTCGTGCTCGGAGCTGACGCACAGCTCCTTGATGTTCATGACGAGCTCGACCACGTCCTCCTTGACACCGGGGATCGTGGTGAACTCGTGCAGGACACCGTCGATCTTGATCGAGGTGACGGCCGCGCCCGGGATCGACGACAGCAGCGTGCGCCGCAGCGAGTTACCCAGGGTGTAGCCGAAGCCCGGCTCCAGCGGCTCGATGGCGAACCGCGACCGGGTCTCGTTGATCGACTCCTCGGAGAGGGAGGGTCGCTGGCTGATGAGCATCTTTTCTCTTCTCTTCCGGGGCGCCCGCTATTTGACGCCCACGACACAAACTGTTCCGGTGGCCCGCCCCGAGGGGCGGACCACCGAACGAGCTCGGACTACTTGGAGTAGAGCTCGACGATCAGCTGTTCCTGGACCTGCGTGTCGATGACCTGCCGGGCCGGGAGGGAGTGCACGAGCACCTTCATCTGGCTCGGGATGGCCTCAAGCCACGCCGGAACCGTCTTCGAGCCGGCCTGAGCCTGCGCGACGATGAACGGGGTGAGCTCCTTGCTCTTGCCCCGAACCTCGATGATGTCGTGCTCCTTGACGCGGTACGACGGGATGTCGACCTTCTTGCCGTTCACCGTGAAGTGACCGTGCTTGACCAGCTGGCGGGCCATGTCCCGCGAGTGGGCGTAGCCGGCCCGGTAAACGACGTTGTCCAGCCGCGACTCGAGGATCTGCAGGAGGACCTCACCGGTCTTGGCCTGCTTGCCAACGGCTTCCTCGTAGTAACCGCGGAACTGCTTCTCCAGCACGCCGTAAACCCGACGGGCCTTCTGCTTCTCACGGAGCTGGAGCAGGTACTCCGTCTCCTTGGTGCGGCCGCGGCCGTGCTGCCCGGGCGGGAACGGCCGGGACTCGAACGGGCACTTCGGACCATCGCACTTGCTGCCCTTGAGGAACAGCTTCATCTTCTCCCGCCGGCAACGGCGGCAGTCTGCACCGGTGTAACGAGCCATCTCTCTCTACCTCTCAGACCCGGCGACGCTTCGGCGGACGACATCCGTTGTGCGGCTGCGGGGTGACGTCGGCGATCTGGCCGACCTCGAGGCCCACGGCCTGCAGCGAACGGATGGCGGTCTCCCGGCCGGAGCCGGGGCCCTTGACGAACACGTCGACCTTGCGCATGCCGTGCTCCATGGCGCGACGCGCGGCAGCCTCGGCGGCCAGCTGCGCGGCGAACGGAGTCGACTTGCGGGAGCCCTTGAAGCCCACCTGGCCAGCGGAGGCCCAGGAGATGACCGCACCGGTCGGGTCCGTGATGGACACGATGGTGTTATTGAACGTGCTCTTGATGTGCGCCTGCCCGTGGGCGACGTTCTTGCGTTCCTTGCGCCGGACCTTCTTTACAGCGGCTCCGGCACGAGCCTTCGGTGGCATAAGTCTGTGCGCTCCTAGTTGACTTTCCGGATCGGGTTGCGGCCTGACCCGCCTCGGCGGCGGCCGACCCCGTCATCCGGTCAAGAACTACTTCTTGCCGGGCTTCTTCTTGCCGGCGACGGTCCGCTTCGGGCCCTTGCGGGTCCGTGCGTTGGTCTTGGTCCGCTGGCCACGCACGGGCAGGCCCCGGCGGTGCCGGATGCCGGCGTAGCAGCCGATCTCAACCTTGCGGCGGATGTCAGCGGCGACCTCGCGGCGCAGGTCGCCTTCAACCTTGTAGTTGCCCTCGATGTGGTCGCGGAGCTGCACGAGCTCCTCGTCCGTGAGGTCCCGAGCGCGCTTGTCCGGCGAGATGCCGGTGGCGGCGAGTGTCTCCAGGGCGCGGGTGCGACCGACCCCGAAGATGTAGGTGAGCGCGATCTCCAACCGCTTCTCGCGGGGGAGATCCACGCCGACTAGACGTGCCATGTGCGGGCGTACTCCTCGTGATGTGTGGCGGAGGTGTGGACCCGTCCCACCCCGCTACCGGCCGTCCCGTCTTTCCGACGCGGTGAGCGCCGGCGACCGGGATCGGTCGCTGCCCGAGCGGGCCCCGGCCTCCGACCGGGGGTCAGCCACGCAGGAGTACGACTCGCGTACCACTCGCGGCTGGGACGAGCATGTGTGATGTGTGTGTCGCTGGGGATCTGCCCGGACCAACGCCACCCGGCCGGTTAGGGCCGGACGGGCTGAGTCAGCCCTGGCGCTGCTTGTGGCGCGGGTCGCTGCAGATGACCATGACCCGGCCGTGCCGGCGGATAACCCGGCACTTGTTGCAGATCCTCTTGACGCTCGGCTTGACCTTCACGGTTGCCTTACTTCCCATCTGGCCCGGGGACGCGCTCTGCGCGACACCGGACGTCGAAGACGGACACGGGACTTCCCGGCCGTCGTCAGGACTACTTGTAGCGGTAGACGATGCGCCCGCGGGTCAGGTCGTACGGCGAGAGTTCGACGACGACCCGGTCCTCCGGAAGAATGCGGATGTAGTGCTGCCGCATCTTGCCGCTGATGTGAGCCAACACCTTGTGGCCGTTCGCGAGCTCCACCCGGAACATGGCGTTCGGCAGGGGCTCGATGACCCGACCCTCGATCTCAATGGCTCCGTCTTTTTTCGGCATGTCCTCCGCTGTCCTGACGTCGATTGCTCCGGGCGGCCCACAACGTCTTACACGGAAATCTGATCAGAATCAGAAGACCGCGCCAGCCGCGGCTCCAGGTCCCACCGAAGCGCAGGGTGGGCATGCCGGAGTGGACGCTGTGCGCCGATCTGAAAGTGTACGCCGACCTGCGCTCCCCCGCCAAACCGGCCACCCACCCACCTCCCCAGGCCCCACCCTCACCCCACCCTCACCCCGTTGATCATGGAGTTATTGCCACGACACGCCGGGATCGGTGGCAATAACTTCATGATCAACGGGGTGAGGGTGGGGGCGGAGGCCGGTGGGGTGGGGGGTGGGGGGGGTGGGGGGTGAGGTTAGGGGGTTGGGGGGGTTTCGTTTGGGTTGGTGGCGCGCTTTGCCTTCTTCCGCTCTCGGCGGCGTTGGCGCTTGATGGCCTGGCGCTGGGGCTCCTTCGCGGCCAGCCCGGAGACCGTACGGACCACAAGCACCGCGCCCCAGGGCCCCGCCACCCAGCCCGGCCAGAAGTAGAGCAGATCCTGGCTCAGCAGCGACGTCACCGCCCAGATGGTCACCACGATGGCGATCACCCGCAGGTACGGGAACCACACCTCAGCCAACCAGCGGGCCGTGACGCCACGCGCCACCGGCGCAGGCTGGTCGCCGACACTCGGCGGGGCGGCCGGGGTGAGCGGCGACAGCGCCGAACGCTCCACGGGCGCCACCGGCGGCAGGTCGGTGAGCAGCCCGTCCAACTCGGCGTACGTGCGCGCCGCGTAGGCCCGCTGCACCCGCTCGTCGTACTCGTGCAGGTCCAACCGGCCCTCGCCGAGGGCAACCCGTAGCCGGTCGGCAACCACCTCACGGTCCGCGTCCGCGGCCCGCATCCCGTCACGCCCGTCCATGCCGGCAAGCATGCCACCGTCACGCCAGTCCCGCCCCACCCGGAAACCCGGTCGATCATGGCGTTATCGCCACGCTTCACGGCGTGTCATGACAATAACTTCATGATCAACGCGCGGGGTGGGGTGGAGGTGGGGTGGGGTGGGGTGGGGTGGGGTGGGGTTAGGGGGTGGTTGAGGCTGCTGGTTGGCGGGCGGTTACCAGGTCGCCCAGGCGGGCGCGGCCGCCGTCGAAGGCCGTGAGCACCCAGACGCCGTCGGGCAGCAGGGCCATCGAGTGCTCGACGTGCGCCGCCACCGAGCCGTCCCGGGTGACGACCGTCCAACCGTCGGCCAACTCGACGGTACGCGGAGACGCCATCGTGATCATCGGCTCGATGGCCAACGCCATGCCGGGGACCAGTCGCGGGCCCTTGCCGGGCCGGCCGTGGTTGAGCACGTGCGGGTCCTGGTGCATCTCGGTGCCGATGCCGTGCCCGCCGTAGCCGTCGACGATGCCGTACCGGCCGCCCTTGCGGACAGCCGTCTCCACCGCGTGCGAGATGTCGGTGAGTCGGCCCTTGCCGCTGGCCGCACCGCGGGCGGCGGCGGCGATGCCGGCCCACATCGCGTCCTCGGCGACCTCGGCCATCTTCAGCAGTGCCGGGTCGACGTCGCCGACCCCGACGGTGATGGCGGAGTCGCCGTGCCACCCGTCCAGCACCGCACCGCAGTCGATGGAGATCAGATCACCGGCCTGGAGCACCTGCCCCGGCGACGGGATGGCGTGCACGATCTGCTCGTTGACCGAGGAACAGATCGACGCCGGGAAACCGTGGTAGCCCTTGAACGACGGGACACCACCCGCCTCGCGGATGGTCGACTCGGCGATGGCGTCCAGATCGGCGGTGCTCACACCGGGGGCGACGGCCTCCCGCATGCGGCGAAGCGCCTCGGCCACCACCAGCCCGGCGGCCCGCATCTTCTCGATCTGGTCCGGGGTCTTCAGCTGGATGTCCAGCTGGGGACGACGCATGGAGCGATTACCTTTCGTTGCCGAACAGCGGGGCACGTCACGCGTACCCCGCTGTTCGCACTCTATCCGCCGTGGTCCGGCGGGACCTCAGCCGCCGTACGACCGCAGTGCGTCGATGGCCCGGGTGGTGACGTCCTCCACCGGGCCGGTGGCGTCGATCCCGACCAGCTTGCCCTGGGCGCCGTAGTAGTCGACCAGGGGCGCGGTCTTCTCGCTGTACTCACGAAGCCGGGTGGCGATCGTCTCCGGCTTGTCGTCGTCGCGCTGGAACAACTCGGCGCCACACCTGTCGCAGATGCCCGGCCGGGTGGTGGCGTCGAACTCCACGTGCCAGATCTTGCCGCAGCCCCGACAGGTGCGCCGACCGGAGAGCCGGCGGATCACCTCGTCGTCGTCGACCACCAACTCCAGAACCAGATCCAGTGCGGTGCCCAGGTCGGCGAGGAGCTTGTCCAGGGCGGCCGCCTGCGGAGTGGTCCGCGGGAAGCCGTCGAGCAGGAAGCCCTCGCTGGCGTCGGGCTCGGCCAGCCGGTCCCGGACCATGTTGATGGTGACCTCGTCCGGAACCAGCTCGCCTGCGTCCATGTACCGCTTCGCCTCGACGCCGAGCGGCGTGCCCTGGGTGACGTTCGAGCGGAAGATGTCTCCGGTCGAGATCTTGGGTACCGACAGGTGCGCGGCGACGAACTCTGCCTGCGTGCCCTTACCCGCACCCGGCGGGCCAACCAGAACGAGTCTCATCTACCGCAGGAACCCTTCGTAGTTCCGCTGCATGAGTTGGCTCTCGATCTGCTTCACGGTCTCCAGACCGACGCCAACCATGATGAGCACAGCGGTGCCACCGAACGGGAAGTTCTGGTATTGCTGGTCGTCCAGCCAGATGAAGAAGAAGTTCGGCAGGATCGAGATGATGCCGAGGTAGAGCGCGCCCGGCAGGGTGATCCGGCTGAGGATGAAGTCCAGGTAGTCGGCGGTCGGCTTGCCCGGGCGGATGCCCGGGACGAACCCGCCGTACTTCTTCATGTTGTCCGCGACCTCGGTCGGGTTGAACGTGATCGAGACGTAGAAGTACGTGAAGAAGATGATCAGCAGGAAGTAGACCACGATGTAGATCGGGCTACTCGGGTTGACCAGGTTGTTCTGGATCCACGCCTGGGTCTTGCCCGGGTCGTTCTGGTCGAAGAACTGCAGGGCCAACTGCGGCAGGTAGAGCAGCGACGAGCCGAAGATGACCGGGATGACACCCGCCTGGTTGACCTTCAGCGGGATGTACGTCGAGGTGCCGCCGTACATCCGTCGGCCGATCATCCGCTTGGCGTACTGCACCGGGATCCGGCGCTGTGCCTGCTCGATGAAGGTGACCGCGGTGATGACCACCAGGACCAGCGCGATGACCAGGGCGAACTTGCCCCAGCCCTGGCTCTGCTTGATGTTCCAGCCCTCGCCGGGCAGCCGAGCGGCGATCGAGGTGAAGATCAGCACGGACATGCCGTTGCCGACGCCCCGGTCGGTGATCAGCTCACCGAGCCACATGACCATGCCGGTGCCGGCGGTCATCGTGATCACCAGGATGCTCAGGGTCAGCCAGTCCGGGATGCCGGTGCCGGTCGGGATGATCGGGAACTGGTCGCAGCGGTTCTGGAAGAGCTGCCCCGAGCGGGCCAGCGCCACGAACGCCGAGGCCTGCAGCACACCGAGACCGAGGGTCAGGTAGCGGGTGTACTGCGTGATCTTCGCCTGACCAGCCTGGCCCTCCTTGCGGAGCTGCTCCAGGCGCGGGATCACGACGGTCAGCAGCTGCAGGATGATCGACGCGGTGATGTAGGGCATGATGCCCAGCGCGAAGACCGAGAGCTGGAGCAGCGCCCCGCCGGAGAAGAGGTTGAGCAGATTCAGCGGGCCCGTCGTGTCACCCGAGATGGAGTCGAGGCACTTCTGCACGTTGCCGTACGAGACGCCCGGGCTGGGGAGCGTTGCACCCAGTCGGTAGACCGCGATGATGCCTACTGTGAACAGCAGCTTCTTGCGCAGGTCAGGCGTACGGAACGCACTGAGAAAGGCGGACAGCAACTTCTTCCTCCTGCGCGAGGCGGGCCGCCGGTGAACCCTGGCGGGTGGGGGTGGATCACGAGCGAGTGCCCGCAATCCATGGCTGGGATGGGACTCTAACAGCCCCACCCCGGTCCGGGCAGATGTGCCCGACTACATAAATCGATTCCGATATTACCCGGCGCACGAAGCCCAGGCAGACCATGGCGCCCGCCAGTTGCTCACAACTGGACGGGCGCCATGGGTAGAACGCCTTACAGCTCGGTGGCGGAGCCGCCGGCAGCAGCGATCTTCTCCTTGGCCGACGCACTGAACGCGTGCGCGGACACCTGGAGCGACACACCGCCGAGGTCCCCGGTGCCGAGGACCTTGACCGGGTGACCCTTGCGGACCGCGCCGGACTCGACGAGCTCCAGCGGGCCGACCTGACCACCATTCGGGAACAGCTCAGCCAGTCGGTCCAGGTTGACCACCTGGAAGACCACCTTGAACCTGTTCTTGAAGCCCTTCATCTTCGGCAGGCGCATGTGGATGGGCATCTGCCCACCCTCGAACGCCGCCGAGATGTTCTTACGAGCCTTGGAGCCCTTGGTACCGCGACCAGCGGTCTTGCCCTTGGAACCCTCACCGCGACCCACACGGGTCTTCGCGGTCTTGGAACCGGGCGCCGGGCGCAGGTGATGCACCTTGATCGTCATTACTCGACCTCCTCGACCTTCACGAGGTGGCTCACAGTGAAGATCATGCCGCGGATCTCGGGCCGGTCCTCCTTGACCACCACGTCGTTGATCCGCTTGAGACCGAGCGAACGCAGCGACTCACGCTGGTTGTGCTTGGTCCCGATACCGGACCGGAGCTGGGTGACCTTCAGGCGTGCCATCAGCGCGCCACCCCCGCACGCGACGCCAGCATGGCGGCCGGCGCGACGTCCTCCACCGGCAGGCCACGACGCGCCGCGACCTGCTCGGGGGACTCAAGCCCCTTCAGGGCCGCCACGGTGGCGTGCACGATGTTGATCGGGTTCGAGGAGCCGAGGCTCTTCGAGAGCACGTCGTGGATCCCGGCGCACTCCAGCACGGCGCGCACCGGACCACCGGCGATGACACCCGTACCGGCCGAGGCCGGCTTGAGCAGCACGACACCAGCGGCGTCCTCACCCGTCACCGGGTGTGGGATCGACTGACCGATCCGCGGAACCTTGAAGAAGTGCTTCTTGGCCTCCTCGACACCCTTGGCGATGGCCGCGGGCACCTCCTTGGCCTTTCCGTAGCCCACGCCGACCGTGCCGTCGCCGTCGCCCACGATCACCAGGGCGGTGAAGCTGAAGCGACGACCACCCTTCACGACCTTGGCGACGCGGTTGATCGCGACGACCCGCTCAAGGTGCGGGGTCTTCTCGACGGGCGCGTTTCCGCGGCCGCCCTCACGGCGGTTGTCGCGGCGACCACCCTCGTTGCCACCGGACCCGCCGCCACGGCGCTGTTGACCTGGCATCAGCAGCCTTCCTTATCTCTCGTGACGGGGTTGTTAGAACTCGAGCCCGGCTTCGCGGGCGGCGTCGGCAAGCGCGGCGACTCGCCCCGCGTACCGGTTGCCGCCGCGGTCGAAGACGACCTTGGAGACGCCGGCGGCCTTGGCCCGCTCGGCGAGCAGCGCGCCCACCTTGCCGGCGAGGGCACTCTTGTCGCCCTCCGTACCGCGCAGCGAGGCGTCCAGGGTCGACGCCGACGCCAGGGTGTGGCCCTTGGTGTCGTCGACGATCTGGGCGACCATGTGCCGCAGCGAACGGGTGACGACCAGGCGCGGACGCTCGGACGTACCGCTGACGTTCTTGCGGACGCGGAAGTGCCGACGCGCACGCCCAACGGCGCGCTTGGCGGCGACGCCGCGGCGGCGCTTGAGCAGCGTGGCGCTCACTTCTTACCTGCCTTTCCAGCCTTGCGGCGGATGACCTCGCCCTGGTACTTCACGCCCTTGCCCTTGTAGGGCTCCGGCGGGCGGATCTTCCGGATGTTGGCGGCGACCTCACCGACCTGCTGCTTGTCGATGCCAGCCACGTGGAACAGGGTCGGCCGCTCCACCGTGAAGGTGATGCCCGCCGGGGCGGGGACGACCACCGGGTGCGAGAACCCGAGCGCGAACTCGAGGTCCGAACCCTTGGCGGTGACCCGGTAACCGGTGCCGGCGATCTCCAGGCTCTTGCGGTAGCCCTCGGTGACCCCGACGATCATGTTGGCAACCAGCGTACGGCTCAGGCCGTGGAGTTCCTTGGCCTTGCGCTCGTCGTTCGGCCGGTTGACGTTGAGCTGCCCATCCTCGGCCCGCTCGACCGTGATCGGCTCGGCGAGGGTGTGCTCAAGCTGGCCCTTGGGGCCCTTGACCTTGACGGTCTGCCCGTCGATCGTGATGTCGACGCCGGCTGGTACCGGGATCGACTTACGTCCAATTCGCGACATTTCTACCAGTCTCCCGTTACCAGACGAAGGCGAGGACTTCCCCGCCAACACTCCGCTTGCGGGCCTGCCGGTCGGTCAGCAGCCCCTGGGACGTCGAAATGATCGCCACGCCCAGCCCACCGAGCACCCGCGGGAGCCCGTCCGACTTGGCGTACACCCGGAGACCGGGCTTGGACACGCGCTTGATGCCGGCCAGGCTCCGCTCGCGGTTCTGGCCGTACTTCAGCTCGACGACCAGTCGCTTGCCGACGGCACCCTCCTCGGGCTCCTCGACCGACCAGGTGGCGATGTAACCCTCGGCCTTCAGGACCTCGGCGATGTTCGCCTTGATCTTGGAGTAGGGCATCTTCACCTGATCGTGGTACGCCTGGTTGGCGTTACGCAGACGCGTGAGCATGTCTGCGATCGGGTCGGTCATCGTCATGGATTTCGTCAGCCTTTCTCGCCGGGGTTCCCGGGGCATCAGCCCCGGGCCTACGGCGAAGAGCAATACCTAATCGGTGCAGGAGTTCCCGGCCGACGGCCGGGACGCGGTCGCCCTTACCAGGAAGCCTTGGACACGCCCGGCAGCTCACCGCGGTGAGCCATCTCCCGGATGCAGACCCGGCAGAGCCCGAACTTGCGGTAGACCGCCTTCGGACGCCCGCACCGCTGGCAGCGGGTGTACGCGCGAACCGAGAACTTCGGCTTCGCGGCCGCCTTGATGATCAGCGCCTTCTTGGCCATCTCAGTTCTCCTTGAACGGGAAGCCCAGGAGCTTGAGCAGCGCCCGGCCCTCGTCGTCGGTCGTGGCGGTCGTGACCACCGTGATGTCCATGCCCCGCTGGCGATCGATCCGGTCCTGGTCGATCTCGTGGAACACCGACTGCTCGGTCAGACCGAACGTGTAGTTGCCGTGCCCGTCCAGCTTGCGCCCGTCCAGACCGCGGAAGTCGCGGATACGCGGCAGCGAGATGGACAGCAGCCGGTCCAGGAACTCCCACATCCGGTCGCCGCGAAGGGTCACCTTCGCACCGATCGGCATGCCCTCGCGGAGCTTGAACTGCGCGATGGACTTGGTCGCCCGCCGCACCTGCGGCTTCTGGCCGGTGATCGTGGCGAGGTCGCGGACCGCGCCGTCGATCAGCTTGGCGTCGCGAGCAGCCTCGCCGACACCCATGTTGACGACGATCTTGACCAGCCGCGGCACCTGCATGGGGTTGCCGTAGCTGCCCTGCTCGCGCAGCTGGGCCACGATCTCGTTGCGGTACCGCTCCTTGAGGCGCGGCAGGGTCTTTTCGGTAGCCGTGGTCATCACAGGTCCTTACCGGTGCTACGCGCGATGCGGACCTTCTGGCCGTTGTCGTCGATCCGGTAACCGACGCGGGTCGGCTTGCCGTCGGAGTCCAGGACCTGCACGTTCGAGACGTGGATCGGGGCCTCCTGAGTGACGATGCCGCCGGTCTTGGCGCCACGCTGGGTGGTGCTGATGCGGGTGTGCTTCTTGACCCGGTTCACGCCCTCGACCAGGACCTTGTCCTGCCGCGGGTAGGCCTGAATGACCTTGCCCTTGGCACCCTTGTCCTTGCCGGCGATGACGACGACCGTGTCGCCCTTCTTGACCTTCACGGTCACAACACCTCCGGCGCGAGGGAAATAATCTTCATGAACCGCTTGTCCCGCAGTTCCCGGCCCACCGGGCCGAAGATACGGGTACCACGCGGGTCCCCACCGTCCTTGATGATGACGGCGGCGTTCTCGTCGAAGCGGATGTACGAGCCGTCCGGCCGACGCCTCTCCTTGGCCGTGCGAACGACGACAGCCTTGACGACGTCGCCCTTCTTCACACCGGCACCCGGGATGGCGTCCTTGACCGTGGCCACGATGACGTCGCCGATGCTCGCGTAGCGCCGACCCGAGCCACCGAGAACCCGGATGCACAGGATCTCCCGGGCACCCGTGTTGTCGGCGACGCGCAGTCGCGACTCCTGCTGAATCACGTCTATCTCCTATGTCTGCCGGTTCTCCGGCCGCCGTAGCGGCCGGAGCCTGGCGGAACCTACGCCCGACGCAACGCCGGGCGAGCTCGAGCCTTCGCTACTTGGCCTTTTCCAGGATCTCCACGATCCGCCAACGCTTGGTGGCGCTCAGCGGCCGGGTCTCCATGATGAGAACCCGGTCACCGGTGCCAGCGGCGTTCTGCTCGTCGTGCACCTTCAGCTTGGCCGTACGGCGCATGATCTTGCCGTACAGCGCGTGCCGAACCCGGTCCTCGACCTCGACGACGACGGTCTTGTCCATCTTGTCGCTGATCACCAGGCCCTCGCGGACCTTGCGGCGCGACCGCGCGGCGGCGGTGGCGGTCTCTTCGGTCATGATGCAGTCACCTCAGTCGGCGCGGCCGAGAGCCCCAGCTCGCGCTCACGCATGATCGTGTAGATCCGGGCGATCTCCCGACGGATGACCTGCAACCGCCGGTTGTTGTCCAGCTGCCCGGTTGCGGCCTGCACGCGGAGGTTGAACAGCTCCGCCTTGGCCTCCCGCAGCTTCGTGACCAGCTCCTCTTCGGAGAGCTCACGCAGCTCGGTCGCCTTAACGCCCGCTGCCATCAGGATTCACCCACTTCGCGCGTAACAATGCGGCACTTCATCGGGAGCTTGTGGATCGCGCGACGCATGGCCTCTCGCGCGGTCTGCTCGTTGGGGAAGGACATCTCGAAGAGAACCCGCCCCGGCTTGACGTTGGCGACCCACCACTCGGGCGAACCCTTACCGGAACCCATCCGGGTCTCGGCAGGCTTCTTGGTGAGGGCCTGGTCCGGGAAGATCGTGATCCAGACCTTGCCACCACGCTTGATGTGGCGAGTCATCGCGATACGTGCCGACTCGATCTGCCGGTTCGTCACGTACGCCGGCTCGAGAGCCTGGATCCCGAACTCGCCGAACACCACCCGGTTACCACCCTTGGACGCGCCACTGCGGTCCGGGTGGTGCGGCTTGCGGAAGCCCTTCGGGGGCTTGCGCGGCATCAGCATCTGTCAGCCCTCCTGCTGCGTTTCTGCCGGAGCAGCCGCGGCCGCGACAGCTGCGCTGTCGACCGGCTCGCCGCTCGGCGTCTCGGCCTGCTGCGCGATGGTGGTCGCAGCAGCCCGTCCGGCCTCGGTGCCACCGGCCGTGGTGCCGGACGAACCCGACCGGCCACGACGCGGACGCTCGGGACGGTCGCCACGCTCACCACGACGCGGGCGGGACGGACCGGCCTCGGCCGGAGCCTCCCGGCCCGGGACGGCGTCGCCCTTGTAGATCCAGACCTTCACACCGATCCGGCCGAACGTGGTACGGGCCTCGAAGAAGCCGTACTCGATGTTGGCCCGCAGCGTGTGCAGCGGAACCCGGCCCTCACGGTAGAACTCGGTCCGGCTCATCTCGGCGCCGCCGAGGCGACCCGAGACCTGAACCCGGATGCCCTTGCAGACCGGGTTCTTCATCGCCGACTGCATGGCCTTGCGCATCGCCCGACGGAAGCTGACCCGGCTGGACAGCTGCTCGGCCACGCCCTGCGCGACGAGCTGAGCGTCCGACTCGGGGTTCTTCACCTCGATGATGTTCAGCTGAACCTGCTTGCCGGTGAGCTTCTCGAGCTCACCGCGGATCCGGTCGGCCTCCGCACCCTTACGGCCGATGACGATGCCCGGCCGGGCGGTGTGGATGTCGACCCGGACCCGGTCGCGGGTGCGCTCGATGTCGACCTTGGAAATCCCGGCACGCTCGAGGCCCTTGGACATCATGCGGCGGATCTTGACATCCTCGCCGATGTAGTCCTTGTAGAGCTTGTCCGCGAACCAGCGGGACTTCCAGTCGGTCGAGATGCCGAGCCGGAACCCAGTGGGGTGAACCTTCTGACCCATTACTCGGCGTCCTCCGTCTTGCTCTGCGCTTCGGCCGGTGCGGCCTCCGTGGCCGGGGCGGCCTTCTTCGCCGCGGCCTTCCTCGGCGCTGCCGGCGCGACCGCTTCGACCGCCACGGTGATGTGGCAGGTGCGCTTGCGGATTCGGTACGCCCGACCCTGCGCCCGCGGCTGGAACCGCTTCATCGTCGGGCCCTCGTCCACGAAGGCCTCGCTGACGAGCAGCGCGTCGGGGTCCAGCCGCTCGTTGTTCTCCGCGTTGGCGATCGCGCTAGCGAGCACCTTGTACACCTGCTCGCTCGCAGCCTGCGGCGCGAACTGCAGCACCGTTAGCGCCTCCTTCGCGGGCAGGCCGCGGACGAGGTTGACCACCCGGCGCGCCTTCATCGGCGAGATGCGCACGTGCCGCGCAACCGCCCGCGCGCCCGGAAGCACCGGAGCGTCGCCCTTTCCTGGCATCGCTGTAACCCCTTGTTCCCTCTATCCGTATGCCCGCGGCGTCAGCGCCGACGGCTCTTCCGGTCGTCCTTCTCGTGACCCTTGAAAGTGCGGGTCAGCGCGAACTCGCCGAGCTTGTGCCCGACCATCGCCTCGGTCACGAACACCGGGACGTGCTTGCGTCCGTCGTGCACGGCGATCGTGTGCCCCAACATCTCGGGGATGATCGTCGAGCGCCGCGACCAGGTCTTGATCACGTTCTTGGAGCCCTTGTCGTTCTGTACTTCCACCTTCTTGAGCAGGTGGTCGTCGACGAACGGGCCCTTCTTCAGGCTGCGAGGCATGTCTTATCTCCCTCAGCCGCGCTTACGCGTGGCGTAGCGACGGCGGACGATCAGCCGGTCACTCGGCTGGCCCTTACGGCGGGTGCGGCCCTCGGGCTTACCCTGCGGGTTGACCGGGTGGCGACCACCGGAGGTCTTACCCTCACCACCACCGTGCGGGTGGTCGACCGGGTTCATGGCGACACCACGGACGGTCGGGCGCTTGCCCTTCCACCGCATCCGGCCGGCCTTGCCCCAGTTGATGTTCGACTGGTCGGCGTTGCCGATCTCGCCGACGCTGGCGCGGCAGCGCACGTCCACCCGCCGGATCTCGCCGGACGGCATACGCAGGGTCGCGTACGCGCCCTCGCGGCCGAGCAGCTGGATGCCGACACCGGCGGAACGGGCCAGCTTGGCCCCGCCACCCGGACGCAGCTCCACGTTGTGGATCGTGGTACCGACCGGGATGTTGCGCAGCGGCAGGTTGTTACCCGGCTTGATGTCGGCGCCCGGACCGGACTCGACGCGGTCGCCCTGCTTCAGGTCCTTCGGCGCGATGATGTACCGCTTCTCGCCGTCGGCGTAGTGCAGCAGCGCGATGCGCGCCGTGCGGTTGGGGTCGTACTCGATGTGAGCGACCTTCGCCGGCACGCCGTCCTTGTCGACCCGCTTGAAGTCGATCAGACGGTACTGGCGCTTGTGACCGCCGCCGTGGTGCCGCGTGGTGATCCGGCCGTGGGCGTTACGCCCGCCCTTCTTCGGCAGCGGAACCAGCAGCGACTTCTCCGGCGTGGACCGGGTGATCTCGGCGAAGTCAGCGACACTCGAGCCACGTCGGCCCGGCGTCGTCGGCTTGTACTTACGGATAGCCATTGTCTACACCCCTCAGCTGACCGGGCCGCCGAAGGCCTCGATGCGGTCACCGTCAGCCAGCTTCACGATCGCCCGCTTGGTCGCCTTGCGCTGACCGAAGCCGGTCTTGGTGCGCTTGCGCTTACCCTGGCGGTTGAGCGTGTTGACCGTCAGGACGCGGACGTTGAAGATCTGCTGGATAGCGATCTTGATCTCGGTCTTGTTCGCGTCCGGGTGCACCAGGAAGGTGTACCAGTTCCGGTTCAGCTCGCTGTAGCTCTTCTCCGAGACGACCGGCGCCACGATGATGTCGCGCGGGTCGGCGATCGTGCTCACTTGCCACCCTCCTCGGTGGTCTCGGCGGGCACGCCCAGGAACTCGTCCAGGGCGTCCTTGGTGAAGACCACGTCGTCGGCCACCAGCACGTCGTACGTGTTCAGCTGGCCGGACTCGATCAGGTGCACGCGCGGCTCGTTGCGCAGCGACACCCAGTTCAGCTCGTCGGTGCTGCTCAGCACGACCAGGACCCGACGGGCCTCGGTGAGCTTGGTCAGCGTGGCCAGGGCCGCCTTGGTCGACGGCTTCTCGCCCGAGACGAACGCCTCGACGACGTGCACCTGCCCGGCGCGGGCCCGGTCGGAGAGGGCACCCCGCAGAGCGGCGGCCTTCATCTTCTTCGGGGTCCGCTGGCTGTAGTCGCGCGGCACGGGACCGTGCACGACGCCACCGCCGGCGAACTGCGGCGCGCGGATCGAGCCCTGCCGGGCGCGACCGGTGCCCTTCTGCTTGTACGGCTTCTTGCCGCCACCAGCGACCTCGGCGCGGGTCTTGGTCTTGTGCGTGCCCTGTCGGGCCGCCGCGAGCTGGGCCACCACGACCTGGTGCATCAGCGCGACGTTGGCCTGCACGTCGAAGATGTCCGCCGGCAGCTCGACGGAGCTGCTGGTGGTGCCTTCGACGGTGCGCACGTCAACGGTGGTCACTTGGCCGCACCGCCCTTCTTCACCTTGATCTTGGCCGCGGTACGGACCAGAACCAGCGCGCCCTTGGGGCCAGGAATGGCACCCCGGACGAGCAGGAGGTTGTTCTCCGTGTCGACCGCCTGGACGGTCAGGTTCTGCACGGTGTAGCGAACGCCACCCATCCGGCCGGCCATCCGGGTGCCCTTGAAGACACGACCGGGAGTGGCGCAGGCGCCGATGGAACCGGGCGAGCGGTGCTTGCGCTCGACACCGTGGCTGCTGCCCAGACCGTGGAAGCCGTGCCGCTTCATGGCGCCGGCGAAGCCCTTGCCCTTGGTCTTGCCGGTCACGTCGATGGTGAGGCCGGCCGGGAACTCCTCGACAGTGACTTCCTGCCCGAGCGAGTATTCCCCCGCGTCCGTGGTGCGCAGCTCGACGATGTGCCGGCGCGGCGCCACGTCCGCCTTGGCGTAGTGCCCGCTGATCGGCTTCTTGACCTTGCGCGGGTCGATGGTGCCGTAGGCCAGCTGGACCGCGGAGTAACCGTCCTTCTCGGCGCTACGAACCTGGCTGATGACGCACGGGCCGGCCTCGACCACGGTCACGGGAACAACCTTGTTGTTGTCCCAGACCTGGGTCATGCCGAGCTTGGCGCCCAGGATCCCCTTGACTTGCCTGTCCATTTGTCCGGTCCCTACAGCTTGATCTCGATGTCGACGCCAGCCGGCAGGTCGAGGCGCATGAGCGAGTCGACCGTCTTCGGGGTCGGGTCGATGATGTCGATCAGCCGCTTGTGCGTGCGCATCTCGAAGTGCTCGCGCGAGTCCTTGTACTTGTGCGGCGAGCGGATAACGCAGAAACGGTTGATCTCCGTGGGCAGCGGCACCGGGCCCGCGACCTGCGCCCCGGTGCGCGTCACCGTCTCGACGATCTTCCGAGCCGAGGAGTCGACGACCTCGTGGTCATAGGCCTTGAGCCGGATGCGGATCTTCTGTCCCGCCATGGTGGCTTCTGTTCCTTCTCTCGATGCCGCTGTGTTGCGGGCGCCTGTACCGGCTGGCACAGGCCCACTTCGCCGACCCCCGCGGTCGGGCGTGTCGCGCCCTCGGGCCGGGCTCCGCCCCGTGGTTCCGGAGTGGTGCTGACCGCGCGGTGGGTCAAGGCGCCGATCGCATTACCGCGACCTGAACGCCGTGCGAGGGTGGTTGGCGACTGGGCCGCCAACCACCCTACGCTCGACTGCCTCGCCACCCGGAGGTTCAGCGAAAGCCGAACACAGGCGACGAACTGTCGTTACGCAACCTGACTAGTATGCCGCACGACCGGCGGCGGGTCTAATCGGGGTTACCTAGTTCACTTGATGATCTTGGTGACGAACCCGGCGCCGACGGTGCGGCCACCCTCGCGGATCGCGAACTTGAGGTTCTCCTCCATGGCGATGGGCTGGATCAGCTTCACCGACATGGTGGTGTTGTCACCCGGCATGACCATCTCGGTGCCCTCGGGGAGGGTGACGACACCGGTGACGTCCGTGGTCCGGAAGTAGAACTGCGGGCGGTAGTTCTGGAAGAACGGGGTGTGCCGGCCGCCCTCCTCCTTGGAGAGGATGTAGACCGTCGCCTCGAACTCCGTGTGCGGGGTGTTCGAGCCCGGCTTCACGACGACCATGCCGCGCTCGACCTCGTCGCGCTTGGTGCCACGCAGCAGCAGGCCGACGTTCTCGCCTGCGCGAGCGTCGTCCAGGGTCTTCCGGAACATCTCGATCGCGGTGACCTTGGTCTTGAAGCTCTTCTCCTTGATACCGACGAGCTCGACATCCTCGTTCGGCAGGAGAACGCCACGCTCCACGCGACCGGTGACGACGGTGCCACGACCGGTGATCGTGAAGACGTCCTCAACCGGCATCAGGAACGGCATGTCGACCTCGCGCTCCGGCTGCGGGATCGAGGTGTCGACAGCGGTCATCAGGTCCAGCAGCTTGCCGGTCCACTCGGGGTCACCCTCGAGGGCCTTCAGCGCCGAAACCCGAACGACCGGCAGGTCGTCACCCGGGTACTCCTGCGAGGAGAGCAGCTCGCGGACCTCGAGCTCGACGAGCTCCAGGAGTTCCTCGTCGTCGACCATGTCGCTCTTGTTGAGCGCCACGACGATGTACGGCACACCGACCTGACGGGCCAGCAGCACGTGCTCGCGGGTCTGCGGCATCGGGCCGTCGGTCGCCGCGACCACCAGGATCGCGCCGTCCATCTGCGCGGCACCGGTGATCATGTTCTTGATGTAGTCCGCGTGGCCGGGGCAGTCGACGTGCGCGTAGTGCCGCGCCTCGGTCTGGTACTCGACGTGCGCGATCGAGATCGTGATGCCGCGGGCCTTCTCCTCCGGCGCCTTGTCGATCTCGTCGAACGGCGTGTAGGGGTTCAGGTCCGGGAACTGGTCGTGCAGGACCTTGGTGATGGCCGCCGTCAGCGTCGTCTTACCGTGGTCGATGTGACCAATGGTGCCGATGTTGACGTGCGGCTTAGTCCGCTCGAACTTAGCCTTCGCCACTGGTGTCCTCCTGTGGACTTCTTGGTTCGTACGCCCGGCGCGCCGGTCGGCGCTTAGGACTCTGTCGACAGCCTTTCCGGCCTGACGGCCGGGAAGCCATTGTGGGTTCTGCGGCGATGAAGCCTACAGGCCCGGTCTCACGCGATCCGATCGTGGTGGCCGCGGGCGGGTTGAACCTCCCGCGACCAACCACGAATCACCTGCTCAGGGCGTTACTCGCCCGTTGCCTTCGCGATGATCTCCTTCGCGACGCTCTGCGGAACCTCGGCGTAGGAGTCGAACTGCATGCTGTAGCTAGCCCGGCCCTGGGTCTTCGACCGCAGGTCGCCGACGTAGCCGAACATCTCCGACAACGGCACCAGAGCCTTCACGATGCGGGCGCCGCTGCGCTCCTCCATCGCCTGGATGATGCCGCGGCGGGAGTTGAGGTCGCCGATGACGTCACCCATGTTCTCCTCAGGAGTGGTGACCTCAACGGCCATCATCGGCTCGAGCAACGCCGGGTCGGCCTTGCGGGCCGCGTCCTTCATCACCATCGAGCCGGCGATCTTGAATGCCATTTCCGACGAGTCGACCTCGTGGTACTGGCCGTCCAGCAGGGTCAGCTTCACACCGACCAGCGGGAAGCCCGCGAGGATGCCGTACTGCAGCGCGTCCTGCGCACCGGCGTCCACCGACGGGATGAACTCCCGGGGGATCCGGCCGCCGCTGACGGCGTTGGCGAACTCGTAGGTCGGCGATTCGTTGTCCAGCGGCAGCGGCTCCACGCTCACGATCACGCGGGCGTACTGGCCGGAACCACCGGTCTGCTTCTTGTGGGTGTACTCGACCTTGTCCACCTTGCGGCGGATGGTTTCGCGGTACGCCACCTGCGGCTTACCGACGTTCGCCTCGACGTTGAACTCGCGGCGCATCCGGTCGACCAGGATGTCCAGGTGCAGCTCACCCATGCCGGAGATGACCGTCTGACCGGTCTCCTCGTCCAGCTGGACGCGGAAGGTCGGGTCCTCCTCGGCCAGGCGCTGAATCGCGGTGCCCAGCTTCTCCTGGTCGGACTTGGTCTTCGGCTCGATCGCCACCGAGATGACCGGCTCCGGGAACGTCATCGACTCCAGGATGACCGGGTTCGCCGGGTCGGAGAGAGTGTCGCCGGTGGTGGTCTGCTTGAGACCCTGCACGGCGATGATGTCACCGGCCTGCGCCGACGGACGCTCTTCCCGCTTGTTGGCGTGCATCTGGTAGATCTTGCCGATCCGCTCCTTGCGGTCCTTGGTGGAGTTGACCACCTGGGAACCGGAGTCGAGCGTGCCGGAGTAGACCCGGACGTAGGTGAGCTTGCCCAGGTGCTTGTCCGTCTGGATCTTGAACGCCAGGCCGGAGAAGGGCTCCGAGTTGGACGGCTTGCGCAGCAGCGGGGTCTCGCCGTCGGTGGCCGTACCCTCGATCGCCGGAACGTCCAGCGGCGACGGCAGGAAGTCGACCACGGCGTCGAGCATGGGCTGGACGCCCTTGTTCTTGAACGCCGAGCCGCACAGCACCGGGTTGGCCTTGCCGGCGATGGTCGCACGCCGGATGGCGGCCTTGATCTCCTCGACGGAGATCTCGTCGCCTTCCAGGTACTTCTCCATCACCGCGTCGTCGACGTCGGCCAGGGTCTCCATCAGCTTCTCGCGCCACTCGGCCGCGGAGTCGGCCAGTTCGGCCGGGATCTCCTCAACCGCGTAGTCCTCACCCTTCTGGGTCTCCCCGCGCCAGGTGAGCGCGCGCATGCCGATCAGGTCGACGACACCGATGTGGTCACCCTCGAGCCCGATCGGGATCTGGAGCACCAGCGGGGTGGCGTTCAACCGGTCGATCATCATCTGCACGCAGCGGAAGAAGTCGGCGCCGGTCCGGTCGAGCTTGTTGACGAAGCACATCCGCGGGACGTTGTACTTGTCGGCCTGCCGCCAGACGTTCTCCGTCTGCGGCTCCACGCCGGCGACACCGTCGTAAACCGCGACCGCACCATCCAGGACCCGCAGCGACCGCTCGACCTCGACCGTGAAGTCGACGTGACCGGGCGTGTCGATGATCTGGATCGTGTGGTCTTTCCACTCACACTTGGTAGCAGCGGAGGTGATGGTGATACCACGCTCCTGCTCCTGCTCCATCCAGTCCATGACGGCAGCGCCCTCGTGAACCTCACCGATCTTGTACGTGATGCCGGTGTAGAACAGGATTCGCTCGGTGGTCGTGGTCTTACCGGCATCGATGTGCGCCATGATGCCGATGTTGCGTACCTTGGCGAGCGCGTCTGCGGCGGCCACTTCAATCCCTACTTATCGTCGTCTCGACTCAACTGGTGGCGGTTCCGGCGCCCGGAGGCGCCGGAACCAGGGTGTTACCAGCGGTAGTGCGCGAAGGCCTTGTTCGACTCGGCCATCTTGTGCGTGTCCTCGCGCCGCTTGACGGCGGCACCGAGGCCGTTGCTCGCGTCCAGCAGCTCGTTCATGAGCCGCTCGACCATGGTCTTCTCGCGCCGGGCGCGAGAGTAGGTGACCAGCCAGCGCAGGCCCAGGGTGGTCGCCCGGGTCGGGCGGACCTCGACCGGCACCTGGTAGGTGGCGCCACCGACACGACGGCTGCGCACCTCGAGGGTCGGCTTGACGTTGTCCATCGCCCGCTTGAGGGTGACGACCGGGTCGGTGCCGGACTTCTCGCGGCAGCCCTCGAGGGCCGCGTACACGATGGTCTCGGCGAGCTGGCGCTTGCCGCGCAGCAGGATCTTGTTCACCAGCTGGGTGACCAGCGGCGAGTTGTACACCGGGTCAGCGACCAGTGGCCGCCGCGGAGCGGGTCCCTTACGCGGCATGTCAGCTCTTCTCCTTCTTCGCGCCGTAACGGCTGCGCGCCTGCTTGCGGTTGCGGACACCCTGGGTGTCCAGCGACCCGCGAACGATCTTGTAACGCACGCCGGGGAGGTCCTTCACCCGGCCGCCGCGAACGAGCACGATCGAGTGCTCCTGCAGGTTGTGACCGACGCCGGGGATGTAGGCGGTCACCTCGATCTGGCTGCTGAGCTTCACACGAGCGACCTTGCGCAGCGCCGAGTTCGGCTTCTTCGGGGTCGTGGTGTACACGCGGGTGCACACGCCGCGCCGCTGGGGAGACCCCTTGAGCGCCGGGGTCTTGGTCTTGGTCGTCTTGGCCTGACGGCCCTTTCGGACCAGCTGCTGAATGGTGGGCACCGGGTTTCTCCGCTCCCTTCGGCCGCATTCGCGGCCGCGCCGTCTGCTCGTTAACCGGCCTGCTGACCGGCTCTCCTACATTCCGACCAGGGCCACCTCACGGAGACCCCGGCACCCGCGGTCGGGCGTGTCGCCCTGCCCACGGTCCCGTTGCGGACGCTTGCGCGTGCGATCGGGTTTGTGTCACCGGCGCGCGGGTCGCCCCGCCCCGGATCCTTGGCTTGCCGTGCCGCCGCCCGGGATTCGGAAACAGCGCACGCACGAGTTGCCCGGGCATGCCCGGGCACAAGGGGAAAGAGTACCTACCACAACCGCCCAGGTCAAAACGGAAGGGCCCGGCGACTGTTGCACACCCGCCGGCCGAATCTCGTCCTGCCCCGTCGCCCGCGATGGGCACCTACGAACACAAGTGTACCGGCTTCCCCGCGGGACCACCCGTCGCCCCCGAGTGGGGCAGCGGCCGGAGGGCGAGAGCCCGGGCCGGACGGCGACCTACCTCAGGTCAGGGCGAGAAGCAACGCCAGGCCCAGACCCAGGATGCTGAGCACGGCTCCCGCCGCGCCACAGCTGATCCCGGCCAGCGCGAGCCCGCGGCCGGTGAACCGGACCGCGGGAGGCGCGGCCGGCCGGCGGATCTGCCGCTGACCGAGCAGGCCGGTGACGACCGCCGCCCCGCCGGCCAGCAACCCGAGTGCGGCGAACGCTCCGGAGGCCCAGGCCCCGCCGTCGTTCGCGAAGGCCACCCCGAAACAGATCACCAACAGCGACACCAGGACCGACGCGACCCCGGCCACCAGCGACCCGATGGCCAGCCCGGACGTGACCGGCGCCACGTCCAGGTGCACGACGCCGAACGGCGTACCGGGCACCGCCTCCACCCGTTTCGGCGGCCGACGCTGGTCGTCGGTGGGCGGCGGCACCGGATGGCCCGGCATTCCCGCCCCGGCAGGTGCGGGACCGGACGAAGCACCCCAACCGGGCGGCACACCAGGCCCAGGGTGCGGCGGACCCCACCCTGGCGGCACACCAGCCCCAGACGGCGGCGCACCCCAACCGGGCGGCACACCACGCCCAGGGTGCGGCGGGCCCCAACCCGGTGCCACACCAGCCCCAGACGACGGCGGCGGCACACCAGCCCCGGACGACGGCGGGCCCCAACCCGGCGGTGTCGGGGTGGGCACCCCGGAGACCGGATCGGGCTGACCGGAGCCGGACGGACTCGTCGTACCCCAGCCGGGATGCGGCCTGCCCCACTCCGGCGTGGACGCGGGGGTATAGGGCTCGCTGCTCGGTTGCGCCCAGTCACTCGGCTCGGCCGGTGCAGCCGGCTGGTCGGCCGGTGCCGGCGCAGCCGGCTGGTCGGCCGGTGCCGGCGCAGCCGGCTGGTCGGCCGGTTCGTCCGCAGGGGGCCGCGCCGGATCCGTCACGAGGTCCTCCTGTCGAAAGGCCGCCACCCCCGCGCGACGGACACCGGCCAGGCTACCGCCGAGAGCGCCGGCGCCCGTGCCGGGCGCGGTGGCTCAGTCCATGTTCGCCGGGTAGTCGTGGCCGAACGGCGAGCCGGCCAACCGCACCACGCCGATCACCACCATGGCCACCACGCTGACCGCGACCAGGACCAGACCGGCCCACGCCATCCGCTCGCCGCGCCGCAGCCAGACGCCGCCGGTCAGGAAACCCCCCGAGGAGTACGCCTCACGGCGCGCCTGCCGGGCCAGTTGCAGTGCCACCGTCGCCGGCACCACCCCGCCGATGAACAACCCGGTCAGCAGGCCGAGCAGCCCGAGAGCGAAAACCGCCCGAGCCTTCGTGGCACGGGCCGGATCCGGATCCAACGGGTGGCGCAGCCCCTGCTGCGCGACGGACACCTGCCCGGGTGCGGTCGTCATCCCCCCATCATGCCGAACTCGGACCAGGGCTGGGTGGGTCCGGACACGACGAGGCCCCCGGCGGATGCCGGGGGCCTCGTCGTGCGCCTGGTGCTTAGCGGTACGACCCGAAGTCGAAGTCGTCCAGCGGCACAGCCTGCCCGCTGGCCGGCCCAAAGCCGTAGTCGGTCTCCGGGTACCCGGTCATCGAGTAGACCTTGGCCTTGGCCTCCTCGGTCGGCTCGACCCGGACGTTGCGGTACTTGCTGATGCCCGTACCGGCCGGGATGAGCTTTCCGATGATCACGTTCTCCTTGAGGCCGACCAGCGAGTCGCTGCGCGAGTTGATCGCAGCGTCGGTCAGCACCCGGGTGGTCTCCTGGAAGGAGGCCGCCGAGAGCCAGGAGTCGGTGGCCAGCGAGGCCTTGGTGATACCCATCAGCACCGGACGACCGGCGGCGGGCTCGCCGCCCTCCGACACGAGCCGGCGGTTCTCCGACTCGAACAGCGCCCGGTCGACGAGCACGCCCGGCAGGAACTCGGTCGAGCCGGAGTCGATGACCGTCACCCGCTTGAGCATCTGGCGGATGATGATCTCGATGTGCTTGTCGTGGATGAGCACACCCTGCGAGCGGTAGACCTCCTGGACCTCACTGGTCAGGTGGACCTGGACCGCCCGCGGACCCATGATCCGCAGCAGCTCGTGCGGGTCGATGGTGCCCTCGGTCAGCTTCTCGCCGACCGCGACGTGACCGCCGTCGTGGGTACGGAGCTTGACCCGCTTCGAGATCTTGTCGTAGACGATCTCTTCGCTGCCGTCGTCCGGCACCACGATGATCTTGCGCGAGCGCTCGCCGTCCTCGATCCGGATCCGACCCGGGGTGTCGGCGATGGGCGCCTTACCCTTCGGGACCCGAGCCTCGAAGATCTCCTGCACACGCGGCAGACCCTGGGTGATGTCCTCACCCGCGACACCACCGGTGTGGAAGGTACGCATCGTCAGCTGCGTACCGGGCTCACCGATGGACTGGGCGGCGATGATGCCGACCGCCTCGCCGATGTCGACCGACTTGCCGGTCGGCAGCGACCGGCCGTAGCAGGCCGCGCAGACGCCCAGCTTCGACTCACAGGTGAGCACGCTGCGCACACGGACCGTCTCCACCCCGGCAGCGACGATCTTGTCGACCCCGATGGAGTTGATGTCCTGACCCCGCTCGGCCACCACGGTGCCGTCCGGCCCCTTGATGTCGTCGGCCAGGGTCCGGGCGTGCACGCTGGTCTCGGCGTGGGTGTGGACGACGAGCTTGCCGTCGAGCTTCTCGCCGATCTGCATCGGGATCGCCCGGTCGGTGCCGCAGTCCTCCTCGCGGATGATGACGTCCTGCGAGACGTCCACCAGACGACGGGTCAGGTAACCCGAGTCGGCGGTCCGCAGCGCGGTGTCGGCGAGACCCTTACGGGCACCGTGCGTGGAGATGAAGTACTCCAGCACGGACAGACCCTCCCGGTAGCTGGCCTTGATCGGCCGCGGGATGATCTCGCCCTTCGGGTTGGCCACCAGACCACGGATCGCGGCGATCTGGCGGAGCTGGAGCAGGTTACCGCGGGCACCCGAGTTGATCATCTTCCACAGTGGGTTCTCCTGTGGCAGCGCGGTGTCCATCTCCTTGGCGACCTCGTTGGTCGCCCTGGTCCAGATCGTGATGAGCTCGCCGCGACGCTCCTCGGCGGTCATCAGACCACGCTGGTACTGCTTGTCGATCTGGTCGGCTTCCTTCTCGTACCGCGCCAGGATCTCCGCCTTGCGCGGCGGCGCGATGACGTCCTCCATGCCGATCGTCACGCCGGACCAGGTGGCCCAGTGGAAACCGGCCTCCTTGAGCCCGTCCAGGGTGGCGGCCAGCGCCACCTTGGGGAAGCGCTCGGCGAGGTCGTTGACGATCGCGGAGAGCTGACCCTTGCGGATCTCGTAGTTCACGAAGCGGTAGCCCTGCGGCAGCGTCTCGTTGAACAGCACCCGACCCAGGGTGGTCTCCACGGTCAGCGGGTCACCCTCGACCCAGCCCTCCGGGGCGGTCCACGTCTCGGCGCCGGCGCCGTTGTCGACACCGACCACGGCACGCAGGCGAATCTTCACCGGCGCCTGCAGGTGCAGCTCGCCGTTGTCGAAGGCCATCCGCGCCTCGGCGTCCGAGCTGAACGCCCGGCCCTCGCCCTTCTCACCGGCGGTGAGGTGGGTGAGGTGGTAGAGACCGATGACCATGTCCTGGGTGGGCATGGTGACCGGCTTGCCGTCGGCCGGCTTGAGGATGTTGTTCGACGACAGCATCAGGATCCGTGCCTCGGCCTGAGCCTCAGCGGACAGCGGCACGTGCACCGCCATCTGGTCACCGTCGAAGTCGGCGTTGAACGCGGTGCAGACCAGCGGGTGGATCTGGATCGCCTTGCCCTCGACCAGCTGCGGCTCGAAGGCCTGGATGCCCAGGCGGTGCAGGGTCGGCGCCCGGTTGAGCAGCACCGGGTGCTCGCCGATGACCTCTTCCAGCACGTCCCACACGACCGGGCGCTGACGCTCGACCATCCGCTTGGCGGACTTGATGTTCTGTGCGTGGTTGAGGTCGACCAGCCGCTTCATCACGAACGGCTTGAACAGCTCCAGCGCCATCTGCTTGGGCAGACCGCACTGGTGCAGCTTGAGCTTCGGGCCGACCACGATGACCGAACGGCCGGAGTAGTCGACGCGCTTGCCCAGCAGGTTCTGGCGGAACCGGCCCTGCTTGCCCTTGAGCATGTCGGACAGCGACTTGAGCGGGCGGTTACCCGGACCGGTGACCGGCCGGCCGCGACGGCCGTTGTCGAACAGCGCGTCGACGGCCTCCTGGAGCATCCGCTTCTCGTTGTTGACGATGATCTCGGGCGCGCCGAGGTCGATCAGCCGCTTGAGGCGGTTGTTCCGGTTGATCACGCGACGGTACAGGTCGTTCAGGTCCGAGGTCGCGAAGCGGCCACCGTCGAGCTGCACCATCGGGCGCAGGTCCGGCGGGATGACCGGGACGCAGTCCAGCACCATGCCGAGCGGCGAGTTGCGGGTGTTCAGGAACGCCGCGACAACCTTGAGCCGCTTGAGCGCCCGGATCTTCCGCTGGCCCTTGCCGGAGCGGATGGTCTCCCGCAGGCTCTCGGCCTCGGCGTCGAGGTCCATGTTCTGGACCAGCGCCTTGATCGCCTCCGCGCCCATCGAACCGGTGAAGTACTCACCGAACCGGTCGCGCAGCTCGCGGTAGAGCAGCTCGTCGGTGACCAGCTGCTTCGGCTCCAGCTTGCGGAAGGTGTCCAGCACCTCGTCCAGGCGGTCGATCTCGCGCTGGGCCCGGTCGCGGATCTGGCGCATCTCGCGCTCTCCGCCCTCCTTGACCTTGCGCCGGACGTCCGCCTTGGCACCCTCGGCCTCCAGCTCGGCCAGGTCGGCCTCGAGCTTGGCGGCCCGCTTCTCGATCTCCGAGTCGCGGCTGTTCTCGGACTGCCGCTTCTCGGCCAGGATCTCGTTCTCGATCGTCGAGAGGTCACGGTGACGCGACTCCGCGTCCACGCTCGTCACGACGTACGAGGCGAAGTAGATGATCTTTTCGAGGTCCTTGGGGGCGAGGTCCAGCAGGTAGCCCAGCCGGCTCGGCACGCCCTTGAAATACCAGATGTGGGTCACCGGAGCGGCGAGCTCGATGTGCCCCATCCGCTCACGACGGACCTTGGAGCGAGTCACCTCGACGCCGCAGCGCTCACAGATGATGCCCTTGAACCGGACGCGCTTGTACTTACCGCAGTAGCACTCCCAGTCCCGCTGCGGACCGAAGATCTTCTCGCAGAAGAGCCCGTCCTTTTCCGGCTTCAGGGTGCGGTAGTTGATCGTCTCAGGCTTCTTGACCTCGCCGTGCGACCACTGACGGATGTCGTCGGCGGTGGCGAGACCAATGCGCAGCTCGTCGAAGAAGTTGACGTCGAGCACTATGTCCCCTATGTCGTCGTCTGTACTGCTAATTCTCGGGTGGGGTCGGGGGCCGGCGAGCCGGCCCCCGACCGCTCACCTCAGACCTCTTCGACCGAGCTCGGCTCGCGCCGGGACAGGTCGATGCCCAGCTCCTCAGCGGCCCGGAACACCTCGTCGTCGGTCTCGCGCATTTCCAGGGCCACACCGTCGCTGGAGAGCACCTCAACGTTGAGGCACAGCGACTGCAGCTCCTTGAGCAGCACCTTGAACGACTCCGGGATGCCCGGCTCCGGGATGTTCTCGCCCTTGACGATGGCCTCGTAGACCTTCACCCGGCCGAGCACGTCGTCGGACTTGATCGTGAGCAGCTCCTGCAGGGCGTACGCGGCGCCGTACGCCTGCATCGCCCAGCACTCCATCTCACCGAAACGCTGACCACCGAACTGCGCCTTACCACCCAGCGGCTGCTGCGTGATCATCGAGTACGGACCGGTCGAACGAGCGTGGATCTTGTCGTCGACCAGGTGGTTGAGCTTCAGGATGTAGACGTAGCCGACCGCGATCGGGTCGGGCAGCGGCTCGCCGGAACGCCCGTCAAACAGCTGCGCCTTACCGGTGCGGCCGATCAGCTGCTTGCCGTCCCGGTTGGGCAGGGTCGACTCGAGCAGACCGGAGATCTCCTCCTCGCGGGCACCGTCGAAGACCGGGGTGGCCACGTTGGTGTCCCCCTCGGACTCGTGCGCGTCGATCGAGCGGAGCTGGCGCTTCCAGTCGGCGTCGTCGCCCTCGACCTTCCAACCGGTCTTGGCGACCCAACCGAGGTGGGTCTCCAGGACCTGGCCGATGTTCATCCGGCTCGGCACACCGAGCGGGTTGAGCACGATGTCGACCGGGGTGCCGTCCTCCAGGAACGGCATGTCCTCGATCGGCAGGATCTTCGAGATGACACCCTTGTTGCCGTGCCGGCCGGCGAGCTTGTCGCCGTCCTGGATCTTGCGCTTCTGGGCGACGTAGACCCGGACCAACTCGTTGACACCCGGCGGCAGCTCGTCGCCGTCCTCGCGGGAGAACGTGCGCACACCGATGACCGTGCCGGTCTCGCCGTGCGGCACCTTCAGCGAGGTGTCCCGAACCTCACGCGCCTTCTCACCGAAGATCGCGCGGAGCAGGCGCTCCTCCGGGGTCAGCTCGGTCTCGCCCTTGGGCGTGACCTTGCCGACCAGGATGTCGCCGGGGACGACCTCGGCACCGATCCGGATGATGCCGCGCTCGTCGAGGTCGGCGAGCATTTCCTCGCTGACGTTCGGGATGTCGCGGGTGATCTCCTCCGGGCCGAGCTTGGTGTCCCGAGCGTCGACCTCGTGCTCCTCGATGTGGATCGAGGTGAGCACGTCCTGCTGCACGAGGCGCTGCGACAGGATGATCGCGTCCTCGTAGTTGTGACCCTCCCAGCACATGAACGCCACCAGCAGGTTGCGTCCGAGCGCCATCTCGCCCTCGTCGGTGCACGGCCCGTCGGCGATGACCTGACCGGCCTCGACGCGGTCGCCCTCGAAGACCACCGGCTTCTGGTTGACGCAGGAGCCGGCGTTGGAGCGGCGGAACTTGTGCAGCAGGTACGTCCGGCGGTGGCCGTCATCCTGGTGGATGGTGACGTAGTCGGCGCAGAGATCCTCGATCACACCGCCGACCTCGGCGACCACCACGTCGCCAGCGTCGACCGCGGCCCGGTATTCCATGCCCGTGCCCACCAGCGGCGCCTCGGCCTTGACCAGCGGCACCGCCTGGCGCTGCATGTTCGCGCCCATCAGTGCCCGGTTGGCGTCGTCGTGCTCGAGGAACGGGATCATGGCGGTCGCGACCGAGGTCATCTGCCGGGGCGAGACGTCCATGTAGTCGACGGCACCGGGGAGGACGTCCTCGGTCTCGCCGCCCTTACGACGGCAGAGCACCCGCTCCTCGGCGAACGTGCCGTCCGCCTTCAGGCGCGCGTTGGCCTGCGCCTTGACGAACCGGTCCTCCTCGTCCGCGGTCAGGTAGTCGATCTGGTCGGTGACCCGACCCTCGACGACCTTCCGGTACGGCGTCTCGATGAAGCCGAACGGGTTGACCCGGGCGAAGGTGGACAGCGCGCCGATCAGGCCGATGTTCGGGCCTTCCGGCGTCTCGATCGGGCACATCCGGCCGTAGTGGGACGGGTGCACGTCGCGGACCTCGAAGCCGGCCCGCTCCCGGGACAGACCACCCGGGCCGAGCGCGCTCAGCCGGCGCCGGTGGGTGAGACCCGCCAGCGGGTTGGTCTGGTCCATGAACTGGGACAGCTGCGACGTCCCGAAGAACTCCTTGATCGCCGCCACCACCGGGCGGATGTTGATCAGGGTCTGCGGGGTGATCGCCTCGACGTCCTGCGTGGTCATCCGCTCGCGGACGACCCGCTCCATCCGGGACAGGCCGACCCGGACCTGGTTCTGGATCAGCTCACCCACGGTACGCAGGCGCCGGTTGCCGAAGTGGTCGATGTCGTCGGCCTCGTAGCCGTCCTCACCGGCGTGCAGCCGGCACAGGTATTCCACGGTGGCGACGATGTCGTCCTCGGTCAGCGTGCCGGTGGTGATCGGCACGGCGACTTCGAGCTTCTTGTTGAACTTGTAGCGCCCGACCTTGGCGACGTCGTACCTCTTCGGGTTGAAGAAGAGGTTGTCGAGCAGGGTCTGGGCGTTCTCGCGCGTCGGCGGCTCGCCAGGGCGCAGCTTGCGGTAGATGTCTAGCAGGGCCTCGTCCTGGCCGGCGATGTGGTCCTTCTCGAGCGTGGTCATCAGCAGCTCGGACCAGCCGAACCGCTCACGGATCCGCTCGGCCGACCAGCCGATGGCCTTGAGCAGGACCGTGACGGCCTGCCGACGCTTGCGGTCGATGCGTACGCCGACCGTGTCGCGCTTGTCGATGTCGAACTCCAGCCAGGCACCCCGACTCGGGATGACCTTGACGCTGGAGAGGTCGCGGTCGGAGGTCTTGTCCGGCTGCTTGTCGAAGTACACGCCCGGAGACCGGACGAGCTGGCTGACCACGACGCGCTCGGTGCCGTTGATGACGAAGGTGCCCTTGGGCGTCATCATCGGGAAGTCACCCATGAACACCGTCTGGCTCTTGATCTCGCCAGTGGTGTTGTTGGTGAACTCCGCGGTCACGAAGAGCGGAGCGCAGTAGGTCAGGTCCTTCTCCTTGCACTCCTCGATCGAGGCCTTGACCTCGTCGAAGCGCGGCGCAGAGAAGGAGAGTGACATGGTGCCGGAGAAGTCCTCAATGGGACTGATCTCTTCAAGGATCTCCGCGAGACCCGAGCGTGCGTGCGGGTCGTCCGCCGACCGGCCCTGCCAAGCCTCGTTGCCGACGAGCCAGTCGAAGGACTCGTTTTGAATGGCAAGGAGGTTGGGGACCTCGAGGTGTTCGGTGATCCTGCCGAATGAAACTCGGCGGGGAGCGAATGCGCTCGACGTACGACTGGTCTTCGCAGGGCGGGAAGCTGCCAAGATGCGTCCTTCCGAGGACCGGTGCTGCAGAACGGCTGGTACGCGTGCACTCCAATGACCCCACCAGAAATATCCGCAAACGGACATTTCCGAGCAGGGGTCAAGTCGGAAGGCAGCGCAAACTAGCAGTGTAGCCGAGAGGCTAACCGCTGTCCAGCCCACCCCGCAGGTCGTTTGCGGAACGTGCCTCGGCCCCCGTAAACCGGGGTCTGCCGGGCCGCTCAGAACGCAACGTCCCCACTGGGCCGCTCAGGTCGACGCGGCCGATGGTGCCGCCGCTGTCATACCCACGTCGTGGCCGTCGCAAGCGCGGTGTCTTGCTGGTGTCAGCGTGCCTGGCAGCCCGGGGCCGCGTCAAGGGCCGGTATCCGGGTCGGCAGTTCTTTCCCACTGGAGGGCGACCCGCCACGCTCGATCGGATCGCCAGGCACAGCCGTCCGAGGCCAGCTCAGAGCGGGTCGGGGCTGGGCCCACAGACACGGCGGGCGGTGATCCGTGTCGGATCACCGCCCGCCGCGACGCGATAGTGTCCCGGCTCACGAGCCAGGTACGCGCTTGTAGAACGTCAGGTCACTTGAGGGTGACCTTGGCGCCCTCACCCTCGAGCTTGGCCTTCGCCTTGTCGGCGGTCTCCTTGTTGACCTTCTCCAGGATGGCCTTCGGCGCGGCCTCGACCGCGTCCTTGGCCTCCTTGAGGCCCAGGCCGGTCAGCTCGCGCACGACCTTGATGACCTGGATCTTCTTGCCGCCGTCAGCCTCGAGGATGACGTCGAACTCGTCCTGCTCCGGCTCGGCCTCGGCAGTAGCGGCACCGCCGCCACCGCCCTGGGCGATCGCGACCGGAGCGGCAGCGGTGACCTCGAAGGTCGTCTCGAACTGCTTCACGAACTCAGAGAGCTCGATCAGCGTCATCTCCTTGAACGCGTCGAGCAGCTCGTCGGTGCTGAGCTTCGCCATATCTGGCGTCCTTTCCTGATTCTGTTAAGTAAAGAACTGGTGCGCCGTGGGGCCTCAGGCCGCCTCGGCGCCCTCCTTCTCGCGCTTGTCCTGCAGGGCAGCCGCCAGACGGGCGGTCTTCGACAGCGGGGCCTGGAACAGGGCCGCGGCCTTGCTCAGGTTGCCCTTCATCGCGCCGGCCAGCTTGGCCAGCAGCACCTCGCGGGACTCCAGGTCGGCGAGCTTCGTGACCTCGGCCGCGGAAATGGCCTTGCCCTCGAAGACACCGCCCTTGATGACGAGCTTCGGGTTGGCCTTCGCGAAGTCGCGAAGCCCCTTCGCCGCCTCGACGACGTCGCCCGAAACGAAAGTCAGCGCGGTAGGACCGGTGAACAGCTCGTCGAGGCCGGTGATGCCCGCGTCCGTCGCTGCGCGCTTCGCCAGCGTGTTCTTCGCGACCGTGTAGCTGGTCTCGGCGCCGAGCGTGCGCCGAAGCTGGGTGAGCTGGGAAACCGTCAGACCGCGGTACTCGGTCAGCACGGTGGCGCCTGCGCTGCGGAAGTTCTCAGTCAGCTCAGCGACGGCCGTGGCCTTGTCGGCCCGGATTGGCTTGTCCGCCATGTCCCTCCTCTCTCGTTACTCGAGGCTGGTCCCCGTCACGGCCGAAGCCGGAACGGGAGCGGAGGCAGCACGACAACGAAAAAGCCCCGGCGCAGGGCGCACGGGGCGAGGGCCGGCAGATCGACACAGTCGGCGGACCATGTGCACTGCCGAGTTACGCTTGCCGCCCTACGCGGGTCGCCCGTCGTCGCGGGACCTTCGACCGTGCCGAAGCACGGTGACCAGCGGTCTTTGGGTGGTTCCTCATCCATGAGAGCACGGATGACTCGTTGAAGACTACGCGCCCCGGCCACCAGCACCAAATCGCACCCGGTGAGCCACGTCACCCACGCCGGCACCGCTCAGCCCTGGGCCCGCCGCCGCCACAGGTAGCCGCCGACGACCGCGGTGCTCCAGGCCAGCGCCCACGCGGTCAGCCCCAGCAGGGTGAGCGCGGCCGCGTCGCCGGCGGTGGCGCGGGCGGCGGCCATGATCGGCGGTGCCAGCCAGGGCGCCACCGAATCGCTCAGGCCGAGCACCACCGCGCCGACAGCGCCGAGGGTGAGCACCGCGACGCCGTACGCGGCACCGCCCACCGACGCGCGGCTGGCCAACGCACCGAGGGCGACAGCGGCGGCTACGGCGAGCAGGTGCGCCCACAGCCCCAGCGCGACCCCGACCGGGATCGACCGGTCCCCCGGCTCGACCGGGCCGGTGACCCCGCCGACCAGCCACGGAAAGAGCAGCGCGACGGCCACCGTCGCCAGCGCCGCCACCCCGGCGGCGAGGAGCCCGGCAAGCCGCTCGCGGGCCACCCCGACGGTCACCTGGGCCAGGCGACGCTGCACGTCCGGCTCGACGTCCAACAGGATCTTGGTCTGCCAGGCGAGCACCGGGAAGAGCACCACGGCCGAGACGCCGTACGCCTCCGCTGGCTGGGCTCGGCTGCCGCCGTAGAGCGTGCCGAGCACGACGAGGCCGGCGAGCAGCGGCGCCAACGCCCGCCCGGTCCGCAGGAGGCCGGCCAGCCGCATCCGCACCAGTGCGATCACCGGGTCTCCCCCGCTGCCCGCTCGACCACCGCATCGGTGGTGGCGTCCGGCTGCTCGGCTGTCGGCTGCCCGGCCACCGTCGGCGGCGGCTCGGCGGGTCGGGCAGCGCCGGCCACCCCCGGCGGCTCGGCGGGTCGGGCCCGCGGTGCGGTGGTGGAGTCGTCGGCGCGTACCCGAAGAATGTGGTGGCCCTCAGCCCGCAGGCGGGCGACGGTGCCGGCGACCCGCGCGGTCGGCACCGCGACCTCGACCACCGCGAACGTCTCGGCCGCCGACGACGTCTCCTCGGTCAGCGACCCGTCGGCCACCGACCAGCGGCGCGCGGCCGGCAGCCGGACCGTCTCGCCACGGTGGTCGCTGACCAACACGGCACCATCGGCGGCGAGCACCTCGGAGATCAGCTCGGGAACCAGCTCGCGGGTGGCGGCGTCCAGCCCCTCCCACGGCTCGTCGAGCACCAGCAGGCCCGGCGGGCACAGCATCGCCTGGGCGAGGCCCACCTTCTGGGCGGTGCCCTTGGACAGCTCCGGCAACCGGACCGAGCGGAAGGCGGACAACCCGAGCCGGTCGGTCCAGGAGGCCACCGCCTCGTCGGCCGCCGCCGCGCCCAGCCCCGCCACGCGGGCCATGCCGGTCAGATAGCGGGTCACGGTGAACGGCTGGTCGGCGGGGAAACGCTCCGGCACCCAGCCCACCCGTGCCGGACGGTCGGTGACCCGGCCCCGGCCCGGCCGCAGCACCCCCGCGGCCACCTGGAGCAGTGTCGACTTGCCCACCCCGTTGCGACCCAGAACGACCGCCACCTCGCCCGGACCGATCCGCACGTCGACGCCGCGCAGCACCCACGGCCCACGCCGGTGGTACCGCAACCAGACGTTCTCCAGCCGCATAGGGATAGAGGGTGCCACATCGCGGACGCAGCGGGGCGCCGCCATGGTCGTGGCGGCGCCCCGCTGGAGCGAACGTGTCGGCTCAGGCCTCGGCGGCGTCTCCGGTGAGGTTCTTCACCAGGTTCGGGTCGACCGGAACACCCGGGCCCATCGTGGAGGTCACGATGACCTTGCGGAGGTACTTGCCCTTGGCCGCGGACGGCTTGGCACGCAGCACCTCGTCGAGCACCGCAGCGTAGTTCTCCACGAGCTGGCTCTCCGTGAAGGAGGCCTTGCCGATGATCAGGTGCAGGTTGGAGTGCTTGTCCACCCGGAAGGTGATCTTGCCGCCCTTGATGTCCTGCACCGCCTTGGTGACGTCCATGGTCACCGTACCGGTCTTCGGGTTCGGCATGAGACCGCGCGGGCCCAGGATCCGCGCGATCCGGCCGATCTTGGCCATCTGGTCCGGCGTGGCGATCGCCGCGTCGAAGTCCAGCCAACCACCCTGGATCCGGGCGACCAGCTCGTCGGTGCCCACCTCGTCGGCACCCGCGGCAACGGCCTCTTCGGCCTTCGCGCCGCTGGCGAACACGATCACGCGGGCGGTCTTACCGGTGCCGTGCGGCAGGTTGACCGTGCCGCGGACCATCTGGTCCGCCTTGCGGGGGTCGACGCCGAGGCGCATCGCGACCTCGACCGTGGCGTCGAACTTGACGTTGGTGGTCTCCTTGGCCAGCTTCACGGCCTCGGCGGGGGTGTAGAGCTTGGACCGGTCGATGACATCGGCGGCCTTGCGGTAGCTCTTGCTGCGCTGCATTGCTGATTACTCCTGTGGTCTCTGGCGGGCCGCTCGGCGCGGGCCCTCCCACGGTCGGGTCGACGGCCTGGGCCGACGTCAGTCGTTGACGGTGATGCCCATCGACCGGGCGGTGCCGGCGATGATCTTCTCGGCCTGGGCGATGTCGTTGGCGTTGAGGTCGGCCATCTTCTTCTCGGCGATCTCACGCAGCTGGGCGCGGCTGACCGAGCCGACCTTCTCGCTCTGCGGAACGCCCGAACCCTTCTGCACACCGGCGGCCTTGATCAGCAGCCGGGCGGCGGGCGGGGTCTTCAGCACGAAGGTGAACGACCGGTCCTCGTACACGCTGATCTCGGCGGGGACGATGTCGCCCCGCTGGGACTCGGTCTGCGAGTTGTAGGACTTGCAGAACTCCATGATGTTGACGCCGTGCTGGCCGAGCGCGGGGCCGACCGGCGGCGCCGGCGTGGCCTGGCCCGCCGGCAGCTGAAGCGTGAACGTCTTGACGAGCTTCTTCTTCGGAGGCATGTCACTTCCTGGGGCTTGGAGCTGGGAAAATGCGGCTGTCGCCGCCCTCGGAGCGCGCACGGTCAGCGCGGTGCGACAGCGGCGACATTCAAGAGTAGCGCAGGCCGCAGCCCACTCGTCCGCCGAGGTCGAGCGGGAGGGCATACGCCGACGTCGGGGGGGGGGGGGGGGCCCCCGCGCCCGCCCCCACCGAAGTTGGGGGGAGGGGTGTGTTTTATGTCGTCCGCGCCGCCCAGGGGGCGCAGGACGAGCATGTCGGGCGCGCTCTCCGGCAGTACGACCCGGGCCGGGCCCGCCGCCGACGACCAGTCAGATCTTGGCGACCTGGTTGAAGTTGAGCTCCACCGGGGTCTCGCGACCGAAGATCGACACCAGCACCTTGAGCTTCTGCTGGTCCGCGTTGATCTCGCTGATCGTGGCCGGCAGCGACGCGAAGGCGCCGTCGGTGACGGTGACCGAGTCGCCCACCTCGAAGTCGAGGACCTTGATCTCCGGCTTCGACTTCTTCTGCTCGGTCTCGACGGCCGGTGCCAGCCACTTCAGCACCTCGTCGAGGGAGAGCGGGGCGGGCCGGTCGGCCCGGTCGGTCGCGCCGACGAAGCCGGTCACGCCCGGGGTGTTACGCACACACGAGTAGGACTCGGCGGTCAGCTCCATCCGAACCAGGATGTAGCCCGGGAAGACCTTGGCCTGGATCTGCGAACGCTTACCGTTCTTGACCTCGACCTCTTCCCGGGTCGGCACCTCGACCTGGTAGATGAAGTCCTCCATGTCGAGGCTCGTGATCCGGGTCTCAAGGTTGGTCTTGACCTTGTTCTCGTAGCCAGCGTACGAGTGCACCACATACCAGTCACCCGGCGCGTAGCGCAGCTTCTGCCTCAGCTCGGCGACCGGGTCGTACTCCTCGTCCGGCGCGGGCTCAGTCGTTGGGAACTCCGGCTCGCTGGCGGCCTCAACCGACTCGTCACCAGCCGCCGTCGCGACCGTGGACTGCTCGTCCACGGGTCCGGCGGTCTCGTCGTACTCAGGCACGCTCGCTCACTTCCGTCACTATCGGCTGGAGGCAGCCGGTCAGTCCGAGTTGCCGAAGACAAACAGCACGACCTTGGCGAAGCCGAGGTCGAGCAGGCCAACGATCGTCAGCATCACCGCGACGAACGTCACCACCACGGCGGTGTAGGTCAGCAACTCCTTACGCGTCGGCCAGATGACCTTACGCAGTTCGGCTACGACCTCGCGGAAAAACCGGGCGATGCGGCCGAACACGCCCACCCGACCGGTCTCCGACCGGGTGGTGGGCCGGCTGTCCGCCGACTCCGCCCGGGCGCGGGACCGCGTGGCGGTGCCCCCCCGGGAGACCAGCTCGTCCGCGCTGGAGGCGTCGTCGTCGGCAACCTCGTCGACGACCTCGTCGTCCAGACGATCGTCGCCGGCGTCCTCGCCGTGCCGCTTGTTGTCGGCCACTTCGCCCTCCGTCGCGGAATCTCGGGTCGCACGCCGAGTGGCGTACGCGGCGCTGGTCACGCCGGCCGGGCCCAACCGTCCCGCGACGGGCCGCGGCCGGTGGATCATCCGGAGGGCCCCGATTGCCTCGGAACCACCCCGCCGATGCCACCACCACGGGCCGGACGCCGCCAAGCTGGCGGCGCGACCCACGGGAACGGTCAGGCCTGAGGCGCAGGGGTGACAGGACTTGAACCTGCAGCCTGCGGTTTTGGAGACCGCTGCTCTGCCAATTGAGCTACACCCCTGTGCGGCAACACTCGCCCCACGCGGTCACAGACGACCGAGCAGGGGTCACTTGCCCCACGGCGGACCAGTGTACGGGTAGCCGCCCTACTTTCCCAACCGGTCTCTCCGCCTCGCGTGGCGGGCCTGCCTCAGCGCGTCGTCCGGATGGTCGCGCGGGCCTGCGAGAGCACCTTCTCGCCCCCACAGGTCGCCGTCACGTCGAGTCGGGTGAGCCCGTCCTCGGTCACCTCACGGACCCGCGCGGTGACCTCGATCTCGGCCCCCTGGTCGTCGTCCGGGACGACCACCGGCCGGGTGAACCGCACGCCGTACTCGACCACCGCGTCCGGCGACCCGGCCCACTCGGTGACCGCCCGGCCGACCAGCGCCATGGTGAACATGCCGTGGGCGATCACCCCGGGCAGACCCACGCCGGTGGCGAACCTGTCGCTCCAGTGGATCGGGTTGAAGTCACCCGACGCGCCGGCGTAGCGGACCAGGTCCGCGCGGGTCACCTGGAACGTCTTGGCGGACAACTCCATCTCAGGCCTCCCCGCGTACGACGATCTTCGACCAAACGGCGACCACCGGTTCCCCGGCGACGGTGTGCACGTCGGTGCGCGTGGTCAGGAAGCCGTGCCCACCCCGGTTGCTGACGTCCTCGATGGTGTTGACGCAGACCAGCTCGTCGCCGGCGACCACCGGCCGGGTGTACGCGAACCGCTGGTCACCGTGCACCACGCGGCTGTAGTCCATACCCAGGGCCGGGTCCTCGATGATCTGGCGGCTCGCGGCCATCGTGACGACCACCGGGAAGGTCGGCGGAGCCACCACGTCCGGGTGGCCGAGCGCCTGCGCGGCCTGCGGGTCGTGGTGGGCCGGGTCGGTGGCGCCGATGGCGGTGGCGAACTCGCGGATCTTTTCTCGGCCCACCTGGTAGGGGGCGGTCGGCGGATAGGTCCGGCCGACGAAGGAAGGGTCCAGGGACATGCCGCGAACCTACACGGAACGCACAATCGCCGACCTGGTCGGCAGGCTGCGGCGGGGCCGCACCAAACCGGTCAGATCGGCGATTGGAAAGCTGGGACAGCGGCCGGCCCGAAGCCGGCCACGGGTCAGCGGGTCTCGCGGTGGACCGTGTGCCGACCGTCGCGCGGGCAGAACTTCTTCAGCTCGATGCGGTCGGGGTCGTTGCGCCGGTTCTTGCGCGTGATGTAGTTGCGCTCCTTGCACTCCACACACGCCAAAGTGATCTTCGGCCGGACATCGGTAGCCTTCGCCACGGCGGAGTGCCTTCCTCGCTAACGGAAACAACTACGACGCGCCAGCCTAGACGCTGACAGCGCGGACATGCAAAGTGGGCGCCAGAAGCGCCCATTTTCCTACGACCACCGGCAACGAGCCCGGAAGACGAGAGTAGCGGTGGCCGGACTTGAACCGGCGACACAGCGATTATGAGCCGCTTGCTCTACCATCTGAGCTACACCGCTGCGATGGGTCCAGCTGAACCCTCGAGCCCCCTTACGGAATCGAACCGTAGACCTTCTCCTTACCATGGAGACGCTCTGCCGACTGAGCTAAGGGGGCCTGCGCGATCTCCCCGTGGGGCGCGCAGAAGTAAGAGTACACGGCCCGGCTCGACAGGTGAAATCGGATCCCCGGTGATCGTCTACGCCCTGCTCAGGGCACGACGCGAAGGCGCGGCAGCTCTCCGTTGGAGATCGATTCCGGCTCGACCTGGGCACCGAACCACGCCGCCAGCCGCTCGTACGGCAGCGGCCGGCTGAACAGGAAGCCCTGCCCGATCTCACAGCCGATGTCCTGGAGAAGCTCCAGGGTCAGCTCACTCTCCACGCCCTCGGCCACCACCGCCAGGCCGAACTGCTGGGACAGGGTCACCACGGCGTTGACGATGGCCAGGTCCCCCGGGTCGGTCGCCATGCCCTGCACGAAGGAACGGTCGACCTTCACCTCGTGCACCGGCAGCCGACGCAGATGCGCCAGCGACGAGTCGCCCGTGCCGAAGTCGTCCACCGACAGCCGGACACCCAGGTCACGCAGCCGGCGCAGAGTCGGAATGGGCCGGTCGGTGCCGTCCAGCACCCCCGCCTCGGTGATCTCCAGGGTCAGTCGCTGCGCCGGCACCCCGTACTCGGTCAACAACTCCTGGACCCGATCCGGAAAGTGCTGGTCGGTGAGCGTGCGGGCCGAGATGTTGACCGCGATGGGCAACGGCTGATCGGCCAGCGCCCAGTCCCGGCTGCGACGGAGCCCCTCGCGGAGCACCACCTCGGTGAGCCGGCTCAGCTGGCCGGTGTGCTCGGCCACCGCCACGAAGTCCTCGGGAGCGACAGTGCCGTGCGTCGGATCCTCCCACCGGGCCAGGCACTCGACACCGACCAGGCGCCGGTCCCGCAGAGTCACCTTGGGCTGGAAGTAGACCTCCAACTCGCCCTGGTCCAGGGCGTGGCGCAGATCGCCAGCCAGACCCAGCCGGCGCAACGACCGGGACTCCAGGGCGGGATTGAACAGCTGCACGCTGCCCGGCACCGACTTGGCCGCCGTGGCGGCGAGGTCGACCCTGAGCAGCAGGGTCGCCGCGTCACTGCCGTGGTCGGGGTGCACGGCCACCCCGACGGCAGTGTTCACGTCGAGGGTGAGCGCGTCGAAGACCATCTCGTCACGGATCTGGTCGCGTAGTTGGGCGGCCAACTCGAGCGCCGCCTCCGCGCTCTCCAACCGCAACGTCACCAGGAACTCGTCCCCACCGGCACGGCCCACCAGGGCCGACGACGGCGCGCTGGCCCGCAGCCGGCTGGCGACCTCGGCGAGGACCTTGTCCCCGGCCGCGTGACCGAGGGACTCGTTGACCTGACGCAACCCGTCGACGTCGAAGAGCAGCAGTGCCACCACCTCGCCGGGGGCCGCGATCGTGAAGGACTCGGCGAGCGCGCCGGTGATCCGTCGACGGTTGGGCAACCGGGTCAGCGCGTCGTGGTAGGCGTCGTGCCGAAGCCGGTCGACCAACCGCGAATTTTCCAGGGCGACGGCGGCGTGCGCCGCCACGGTCTCGAAGATGGGGAGGTCCGCCGGGGCAAAGTGGCCCACGTCGCTGAGCCGGTTGGCCACCTCCAACGTGCCGATCACCGCCTGCCCCGAACGCAGGGGCACCGCGATGACGTCCTTGACCTTGGAGTCAGCGAGCGCGGACCGCAGCGTCGGGTCACCGCCGAAGGCCCGACCGAGCGCGACCGTCCGACCCGACTCACGGGTCTTCTCCCGAATCACCGCCGGGGTCGGGGCGACGTCGAGCAGGCCCCGGTCGTCCAGGCGTGCGGTCAGCAGGACCTCCGGGTGCCGACCCTGGGCGGGAAGCCACAGCGTGGCGTATTCCGCCTGCATGAGGGAACGGAGCCGGCCGAGCAGCGCGTCCGTCAGGTTGCCGTCCTGACCCGCCTCGCTCATCGCCCGGGTCAGCTCGTACATGTCGCCCAGGGTGCGGTGCTGCCGAATAAACTGCGAGTAGGAGCGGTAGAGCAGGACGCCGGCCACCGCCAGGGCCAGCAGAAGAAGGATCGACCAGAGCGTCGTCGCCAGGGCGATGAGGATGATCATCCCGACCGCGACGTTCAGTGCTGTGGTCAGCAGAACCTGGATGGCCGTGCTCGTCGTCTCCCGAGTGCCCTGCCAGCCCTGCAGGAGAGTGATCACGCCAACCACGGCCACCAGGCTGATCAGCGCGTTGGCGGCGACAGCGGCGAAGACCGCGCTCCACGTGGCCGGGCCCACCCCCTCGTGCGGAGGCATGGCCGCCAACACCAGCCCGGCGACGGAGAATCCGGCTGCCGCCCGGGCGACGTTGAACCAGAACTTCGGCGGCGCGTAACCGCGGTGAATCTGGGTGAAGAGCTCGGCTGCCGTGGCGACGACGACCATGAGCAGCGGCGACAGCCAAAACAGGGCGAGTACGAGTGGAATCTCAAGGAGGGTCACCACCACCGCTTGACGGCGGACGACGAAGCTGAGCGTTGGTATCCCGGCAGCAGCCATCACCACCAGCAACGCAACAGCTGTCGGCCAATCCTCGAAACGGATCGGCACCGTTAACGCGAGAACCAGCGTTCCCACCAGGGCGATCCCGGCGAGGGGCGCCGTGATCAGCCAGGCGTGCTCGGTCGTACGACGTCGGACAGCCTTAGGTGACACCGCACCGCCCTGTCATCGGACACGTCGCCGCCGCACCGGGGTCACCGAGCGACGCTTGACGCTCCACTCGAAACCGAAACGCTGTGGCCGGCGGGGGCACCCCACTCGATCTTGGTGGACTGGAAATCACTGCCGAGCTGAGCGCCTAGGACACCAACGGCCAGCGCGGCGAGGACAATCGACGCCGTGCGCAGCCGGCCAAACTTTCGACCAGACATTTGGAACTCCTGTCGGCAGGGGGCGGTGCGGGGATGGAGATTCCACGATGGTGCCACAGCGACGTCCGCCAGGAAAGTTCCCCGCCCGCGATCAGGCCAACCGACCTGCGAGCCAACCCGCTCGGCCGGGCAGGCACAACGTCCGGCCAGACCATCTGCTGATCAACCCACGGTGGCATGCCCAAGAAACGACCTAGCAGGGGAAAGCACGCCTACTAGACGTAACAGTTGATTTGAACTCCGCCCCTCCGTCCCGGGTACGCACACTACTCGCCGCTACCTCACGGCAACAGGTCACTGTCATCTATCTGGTGACCGACCGCCAGGGGTGGGCGTGGCGCTGGTCCGCGCCGGTCTCGCGAGAGCCCGAAGTCCGGCCGGAGGATCAACGCCACACCGTCGACCCGGTGCCGACCCAGGATTACCGCAGCGGCCGGAACACCGCCCGCACCTCCGCGGAGAACAACTCCGGCTCCTCCCACGCGGCGAAGTGGCCGCCGCGGTCGGCCTCGTTGAAGTACGCGAGGCCGGGGTAGACCGTCTCGACCCAACTGCGCGGGGCAGCCCAGATCTCGCCGGGGAACGTCGTGAAGCCGACCGGAACCGAGACCGGCGGAGGAGTCTGGCCGGCCGCGGCGGCCGCGGCCAGGAACCGTTGGAACTCCCAGTACCACCGCGCGGACGAGGCGCCGGTGCCGGTCAACCAGTACAACGTGACGTTGTCGACGATCGAGTCCCGGGTCAGCCCGCCCACGGGCTCGCCGTCGACGAGCGCCCGGGAGATCTTGTAGTAACTGTCGGTGTCGTGGTCGAACATCCAGGCCGCCAGCCCGACAGGTGAGTCCAGCAGGGAGTAGCCGATCGTCTGTGGCCGGGTGGACTGCTCCAGGAAGTAGCCGAAGCCATCCATCGTGAACAGGTCGAGCGCGTCGCGCGCGGCGCGTTCCTGCGCAGAGTCCGCCGGTAGCTGGTCCTTGATACCGATCGCACCGGCCAGCAGGTTGAGGTGGATGCCGAGCAGCCCCGGGGGTGCCTGGCGGCCCATGGCGTCCGTGACGGCGGCACCTACGTCGCCTCCCTGGGCGACGTAGCGCGGGTAGCCGAGGCGATGCATCAGCTCCACCCATGCTCGTGCGATCCGGCCGTTCTCCCAGCCGAGCTCTGCCGGTTCGCCCGAGAAGCCGTAGCCGGGTAGTGACGGCAGGACAAGATGGAAGGCGTCCTCCGCCCGTCCGCCGTGCGCGGTCGGGTCGGTGAGCGGGCCGATGACCCCGAGCAACTCCACCACCGAGCCTGGCCAGCCATGCGTCATGATCAGCGGCAGGGCGTCCTCGTGCCGCGACCGTACGTGGATGAAGTGGATCTCGACGCCGTCGAGGTAGGTGGTGTACTGCGGCAGGGCGTTCAGCTTCGTTTCGCAGGCGCGCCAGTCGTAATCCGTCGCCCAGTAGCGGGCCAACGCCTGGACCGTCGCCAGCTGCACACCCTGGGACCGATCGCTGGCCAATTCCCGGGTCGGCCAGCGGGTGGCCGCGATCCGGCGACGCAGGTCGTCGATCGCTTCTTCGGGCGTGTCGAGCTGGAAGGGACGAATCTCGTTGTCGTTGGACATGTTCTCCACCTACCGGGTCGGGACGACCGGTGCCGGGGCGCCGGCGAGACTGGCACGCACCCAGTCTCACAACGGTCCGACGGCGAGGGGTCGAAACGAGAATTCAGACCGTGCTGAACAGCCCTGGAAGGGTGACACGCCATTCACGGCTACTGACGCCTCAACCTGCGGTCTGCGCGGTCTTGCTCTCCTGGAACGGGCCGGTTCGCAGGTGCTCACCTCTGCGATCATGTCCGGGTGTTCGAGCCAGGATCGCGTTCCATGAACGTGGTGACTTTCCTGCTGCCCGCCGACGTCACCGCATTCAGCGAAGCCGTTGCGCAGCCGATCGCGGGTCTTGCGACGTGGGAGACGCACGATCGGACCGAAGGCATCGTGCTGCACGACTCGTTGCAGGTGGCGATGAACCACGATGGTGTGCAAGCGTTCCTGCGTCTCCTCGGCCGCGACGGCGGGACGGTAGGACCCCTCATCCAGTACCTGCACACCCGTGCCTGGACCAGGGACGACGTGGTGCTGGCAGCGACCGGAGGCCGGTGGCGGCCAGTCGATGGCCAGCCCGAGAGGCTGGAGCCGGGACGCCTGTCCTTCACCTGGTTCCCGGATGACCAGGCCGATTGCGTGCGTCGTGATTTCGCCACGTTGGCCGAGGTGGCGCGGAAGGCGTTGCAGAAGGTGACGTCGCCACACGTCACGACGGCGGACGGAAAGCCGATGCGCCGGTATCGGGTCGGGCCGGCAGCGAAGGCATGGGCGTTGCACAGTCCCGAACGGGTTCTCCGAGACGGCGGGCTGCTCCTCAAGGTCAAGGACGGTCACTGAACTCTCGCGGCAGGATCAGACCGTCCGGAGGGTGCCCGAGGAGCCCGTCTTCGAATGTGGGCGGGACGTGGAACCTCGCCGTGCGAAAAGACACGTGGCCACCATTGAAGATCACGTAGTTGAAGAACACCCTCGCCCCGCTGAACGTCGCCCGGTCGAAGGACACCTTCCCGCCAAGGAACGTCGCCCCGTCAAAGGACACATCCCCGCCACTGAATGTCGCTCCCGCGAAGAACACCTCCCCATCCCTGAAGGCCGCGTTCTCGAACGACACCCACCCGCCATCGAACTTCGCCAGGTAGAGAACCCTTGCGCCACTGAACGTCGTCCTGTCGAAGAACACCCGCCCACCACTGAACGTCACCCCGCCGAAAAACACCTCCCCACCGCTGAACGTCGCATCATCGAAAAACACCTCCCCGCCACTGAACGTCGCCCCACCGAAGGTCACGTCTCCGCCACCGAACGTCACTCCGTCGAAGAACACCCGCCCACCAGTGAACGTCGCATCCCCAAAGGACACGTGCCCACCACTGAACGTCGCCCTGCCGAAGGAGACAGTCCCGCCGCTGAACGCCGCCCCACCGAAGGACACGTCTCCACCGTTGAAAGTTGCTCCCTCGAAGGAGACGTCCCCACCGCTGAACCTCGCTCCCGAAAGGTCCCCGCCGTCAAAGACAGCACCGGTGAAGTCGAAGTCGTAGCCGCACCAGGAGGCCGCGTCGTCCTCGGCAATACGTAGGTGCCTGCCGACGAGGCGGATAACGGTATGACGTACCTCCCGCTCCTCGCGGGCGGCCCGGGCCCTGTCCGCAGCCCCGAGCGCCGCGTGGTCCTCATCCTGAGTCGGCGTCTCGCCCGCGACGTCCGGCGGCGTGTACGGCATACGGACGTAGGCGCAGAGAACATCGATGCACGTCTGCCGCCCATGTCGCCAATCGTCAGCAAGACCGGCCATGGCATAGACGCCGGCTAGCCGTACGGCTGCTTTCTCCGAGCCGAGCTGCTCGGATGCTTTGGCGAAGCGTTCGTTGAACAGCCGGACGCCGTTGCGGTCAGTCTCAGTTTTCGCTCGTTCGTCGGCCGCCTCAGCGAGGGCCTTGGTGACTTCGGCGCGAAGATCAGCGGCGTGCGCCAGTTGGTGAGCGAATTCCGCCAGCGCGTTGGTGTGCTCCGCCACCCGCTGCCGACGGTAGGCGACCACCAGGGCGGCGACACCGCCGATGCCCGCCACCACGGCGAATACGAGCTTCAACAGGTCGAACAACGTGGCCGCTGTGACGGTGGCACCCCGCTCAAGGCCGGGCCACTCCGCGTACCAGAGTGCCGCCGCGATCAGGACCCCTACCAGGAGCAGTGCGGCCCCAACAGCCGACGTGATCGACCGACGGATCCCCCAGAGCCGCAGCTCCGGCACACGAGTTTCCGCGGCTGGAGTCGAACCAACCGTGACACGGACCTCGGAGGGGGTTGAGTCCTGCGACGCGGGCAAATCCACCCCCTCCTTCTAGCGCACCTCATCAACATCAGCGCTCAGCAGGACGTCCGTGAACAGCACCAGATCGGCAGCACGTCACCCGAGCGCGTCGCCAATCTTGTCGTTCATCGTGTCGTCGCCGCCGTCGCCGCAGCCGGCGTAGACCCGGAGCAGGACGGCGACGCCGTGGCCCAGGCGCCGGGCGACTTCGGTCGGAGGTACGCCGGCATTGAGCCGGAGCGAGGCCGCCGCGTGCCGCAAGCCGTAGGGCCGCCGAACGAGCGGCGAGGCGACCTGCGATTCGGTCTGCGACTTCTCCCGGGTGAGCTTCCACCACCGGTCGTAGGCCGACTCGGAGAGCCGCCCGCCGTGCAGGCCCGGAAGCTCCCGCATTTGCCTCAAGAACCAGGCGGCGCCAGCCCGGCTCCGGCCGGCATCGACTGGGCCGGCCGGACCTGCTACGTCGCGTCGGGATCTTCCAGGTGCGACGTGTCATCAAGGTCGACCACCATGTCTCCCAGGAAGTGCGCCCCGCAGCTATCGCAGAAGGCCCCCTCGGCTGCGCCGTCAACCACCAGTTGGCCGTCCGTACCTGGGTAGCCGAGGTACCACTGGCCACGCAGCTTGACCATCAGCTTCGGCCACCGCGGCTCACAGGAGCACACGGTGTTCTGGGGCTCATGCGCCCACTCGAACGGGGGTGGCGTGCCTGGCTCGATGATGAAGTTGCCGGGGTAGGTCGCGGAGCACTCGGCGCACCGGGCTGACAGCTCGAATAGCCTGGTCATCGGACTGCCGTGCTCGGATGGTTGGCACGGCATGACATGACCATTCATCTCCGTGACCAGAGCCGGCCACTGGGGCCGACAGCGGCACGCGGGCTTCTTGGCCATGAAAAGCTTGATCACGTACGCTCCCGCACTCTCATATTGAGGCGAGGATCCTAGCGGGCGGTTCGCCCTTCGGGGCTCCGCCCCAGTTGACGGTGCTATGACCCGTGCGGCACGTCGGCGCTCAAGCCGTTCTGCGGCGGCACCCATAAGGCGATCAACTTCCGGGGCCGGCACCACCCGCGAGGGCTGACCCCACGTCGCCGTGTCCCCCACCTCGCCGCGCCGCGCGGCGAGAGCACGCGGACGGACCGCACCACAGGCACGGCCCCTTTGCTCTGCACCCGCCCACGCGCCAGTTACGGAGCGTGCGTGGTGCGCGGGCGGGTGCAGAGCAAAGGGTGGACCGGGCGCGGCACGCCCACCCAACCGCCGGCGCTCAACCGCCGGCGGTCTGCCCCACCGACCCCGCCCCACCTGGGCGTGATCCGTCGGCTTCCCGAGGCGACAAACCCCTCGGCGCAGACACCGTCACTCGGCAATCGTCCTCGGGATCTGGCGCCTCCCCGCACGGCAACGATCACGACGACCCGGCTCTCGTCGTCCGCGCCAGACTCGAAGATGGCGATCTTGAAGCGCCAGCCTGCCCAGCCGAGCCGAGCGCACCTCAGCGATCCGCTTTTCGTTCCACGCTTAGGTACACCAGTCGAGTCCAAGGTGCCGGGCGATCATGAGCACCAACTGACCAGACTCGGTTGTAACGTCAGTCCCCTCGCGTGCCCGATCCGTACCGATCGGTCAGTCGATCAGGAGCAACCGCGGCCAAGAATGACAGGAAACGACGAAGGCCCCTGACTCGCGTTTCCGCAGGTCAAGGGCCTTTTCGTTGCCTGGTGGCGGGTAGAGGATTCGAACCTCTGAAGCTTTCGCGACGGATTTACAGGGCGTCCGTGATCTTGCCGCGTACAGCTGGCCTGAGCTGCGATTTCTCCCCGATGGCCAACCCTGTTGCGCTCGACCGCCCACCATCTGCCCACGCCCAAAGTGGGCCGCGTTTGGAGCGTATTTGAGAAAGGCACGCCTACGCGTCCGGGCAGTCGTAGGTGCCTTCCGAGACTGGATGCCAGGCGCCGTGGTCCTCGCGCGCGCTCAACCGGTCCGCCTCACGGGCGGCGTGCACCAGTTGATCGGTGGTGCGGGGGACGGCGGCCAGGAATAGCGCGCCGACGTGGTGACAGAACATCGGACCATATTCGAGGGGCCGCAGCGGCTCGCCCGCCAGGGTGGCCAGGTCCTCCGTGCTCCAGCCCAGCGGCCCGGCCACGGCCTGCAGCTGGGAGAGACGGTGCCATGACCCGGCACCCACAGCTCCAGAATGGTCTTTCCGCCTGCCTCCCAGCATGCCTCTGATGGTGCTGATCGACAGACCGACGAACGGAAACTCCCGCACCCCGAAGCCGCGGTTACGCATAAGACCGTGCAGGACGGCCGGGAACGGGTCTGGGTCGGCCGGATCGCGAGCCGGCCGAGGCTCGGGTGCCGCGCCTTCATCCGGCATGGCGAGCAGGAACGCACGCAGGGCCGCCAGCTTAGGGTGGTTGCAGTAGGTCACACGGTAGGCGAACGCCCGCATGACGGTCTTATCGCGGTCAGGCGGCAGCAGATCCCCCGGTACCGGGTGGCCCGCGACCACGAGTACGTCAGCCACGGGTAGGCCGAGTTCCGCGGCGATCGCCTCCAGCCGTGGAATGTCGCAGTCCCGGCCGTTGTCCAGCAGATCACGCAGAGCCACGGTCCGCGTCATGTCGATCACCGTACGGCACGGCGAGGTCGTCGAGGGTCCGGGCGTGCTGACGGCGAAGATGGTGGCACTGAGTTGCAACATCACCCGAGCGCGTCGCCGATCTTGTCGTTCATGGTGTCGTCTCCGCCGTCGATGCAGTTGGCGTAGACGCGGAGCAGGACGGCGACGCCGTGGCCCAGGCGCCGGGCGACCTCGGTCGGCGGGACGCCGGCATTCAGCCAGAGCGAGGCCGCCGCGTGCCGCAGGTCGTAGGGCCGGCGGACGAGCGGCGAGGCGACCTGCGATTCGGTCAGCGCCTTCTCGCGGGCGAGCTTCCACCACCGGTCGTAGACCGACTCCGACAGCGGCCCACCGTGCAGGCCCCGGAAAAACCGACCGTCCGGGCCGACGCCGTGACTCTCGACGTGCGCGCACAGCAGCTCGACCAGCCGGGGCGGGATCGGGACCGTCCGAGTCTCAGCCCTCCCCCGGTGCTTGAGTCCGCGTCGCTCGTGGGAGCCGCCGTCATCGGTCCAGTGCGACCCGGCGCGCGGCGAGGTGCCGGCGAGCACCAGGCGGCACCAGCGATATTCGAGCTTCTCGTGCTCGCAGGACCGGGAAGGCTTGACCGCCGCCAGGTCGTCGAGGTCCGTGCCGCAGTCGGCGCACCGGCCGGCAAGGTCGCAGTCCTCCCGCCGAAGGTCCGCGGCTTCCGAGGGACGCATGCCTGCGTAGTAGAGGCAACCGAAGAACGCGGTGACCTTGTCGGCCCGTTTGCCGAGAGATTTCACCGCCTCCAGCAGCGTGGCGACCTGGGCTGGGTTCGCCACCACCCGCCGGTCGATGGATTGCGCCACCTCGGGGGCGGTCCACTGGACCCGGTCGACCGGGTTGGAGGCGATCAGCTCCAGCTCGACGGCGTACCCGAGGACGTTGTAGAAGGTGGCCCGCTTCCGCTGGACGGTGGAGGCAGCCGCGGGCTTGCCGTCGAGGCGTACGCAGAGGCTGTCGAGGACGCGGCGGACCATCGCGGGCGAGTCCAGCTCGACGACAGGGAGTGACGCGGTTTCCAGCCAGGCGAGCGCTACCGCGTGGTCGGCGGGGATCTCGTCGGACCAGCGGCGCGGGTTGAGGCCATAGAGGTACAGCGCCTCACGGAGCAGGGCGTCAGTCGGTCGGCCCCGCTTGGCCGGGCGGGTCAGGGTCACCGTTATCGAGGTCAGCGCTTCGACGATCGAGCGCCGGGTCTTGGCCGCCGCCCTGGGCCACTTCATCTCGACGTACGCGCGGCTGTGCGCGTACCAGGTGGTGGGGTTCTTGGCTCTGGCCTCGGAGACCGGGCGGCCGGTGGCCTGGTCGAACGGCTCCCCCGCGTTGGCCGCCTGGACCAGCTCGGCGCGGAACGAGTGCGCCAGGGCCTTGGTACGGAACATGTCCTCGAAGCGCTGGCCGCTCACCGCCCAACGGACCCGCCACGGCCGAGCCTTCCGGTCGGCGCGCTTGGCGATCTCCCAGATCTGGACCTCGTAGCTCTTCATGCGGCGTCCTGCTCCAGGTCGCCGAGCCACCGACCGAGCGCCGACCGGCGGACCCGCAGCTGCCCGTTCGGGAGCTTGATCACCCGTGGTCCCTTGCCGGTCTGCCGCCAGTAGAACCAAGTCGAGCGCGGTACGCGCAGCTCGGCGAGCACTTCCGGCACGGTCAACAACTCCTCGTTCACTGCGTTTCCTCCCCGTCGTGCTGTGCGCTGTGCTGAGTTGCCGAGAGATCTGGAGGCTCCTGCGCGGCCCGGGCCTTCGCGGCGAGCAGTTCGGAGCGCCAGCGGGCGCGCTCGCTGATCGATCGCATGAGCCGGTGGGTCATCGGGCCGACGTCCGGGTCATCGGGTCGGGCCAACTCCCAGGCGTGCCGGACCCGTTCGGCGGTGTCGCCCTGGTCGTCGACGAGCTGCGTGCCGTCGGTGGTGACGCCGAGCAGTGCCCGGACCCAGGCCCGCGCGTCGTGCTTGTGGTCGGCGAGGGTCTTGCCGGACCAGTCGCGGGAGATGAGGATGCGCCGGCCGCCGATGCCGAGGGTGTCGCGCTGGTGGACCTTGCTCTTGCAGCGGCCCGGCTTGAGCTTGGCGTGCGCCTTCTTGGGCTGGACGCCGTACAGCAGCCAGTTGGCGCACCGGTCGGTGCAGGGGGTGACCTGGAGTTGCTGCCAGAGCCGGTCGAGGTGCTTGCGTTGCCGGTCGGTGGTGCCCTTGTGGCAGTCCCCGGCGTGCTTGGTGATGTATTTCGTGACGTACCGGATGGTCCGTTCGGCGTCCTCGGTGCCGGGCATGACGCCGCGGGCGTCGACCTGGGCGCCGAAGCGGACGACGTGCACCGGCTCCGCGTCCGGGTCGTCGTCGATGGTGTCGAGGGCTTCCGTCCAGGTGGCCAGCGGCTCACGGGTGTCCGGGTCGACCCATGCCGCTACCTGCTCGTCCCAGACCGGGAGTCGGTCGAGGGTGTAGCGCTGGACATCGACCGAGGGCCACCACACCTGGTGGTAGGTCGCCGCCGCCACGGTGCGGAGCACGTCCCGGGGGACGGTGCCCCGGATGGCGAAGTGGGCGTGCGGGGCGAGACGGCGTTGCGGCTCGACGCAGCCGGCGTACTGGACGTTCCAGCCCTCACACCGTCGAAGGTTCTGCCAGAACCGGTCGAGAAGCCGGGGGAAGTGCACGGCGTCCCAGGCTGCGCGGCGGTAGTCGTACCTGGCCGGGTTGACGGGGGTGCCGTCGGGGCGGACCGGGCCGTACGAGTCGAGGGTGAGCGTCAACCACATCGACGGTTGGTAGGTGGAGCCGTCCGGGGCGGTGTAGGTCTTGCCAACGGTGCGCCGCTCGACCTTGCGCCGGGGCAGTTCGGGGGCATCCTGGCGCCGCTTGGTGGAGCGCTTGCGCCGTGGGCCGGGCTCGTCGTCCTGGTCCTCGTCGTCGCTGGTATGGGGCGGTCCGACGCGCCCGCGCAGGCCCTCAGCGGCGATGGCCTCCTCTACCTCGCGGATTGCCTCGTCGAGGTCGGTCACCTGGTCCCACTGGGCGGCGCGTACGGCCTCGTCGCGGGAGAACTCCAGGTGTGCGCGGAACAGGATCAGCGCCTTCTGCGCCTCGGTCGCGGGTTCCGGGCCGGGTAGCGGTTCGTTATTGCGGTGCCAGCCCTCGCGGATCTGGGCTTGGCGTAGCCGGCGGTTCTTCTTGGCGCACGGCGGGCATTTGTCCTCGCGGGTCGCGCCGCAGGGCAGGTCGATTACCTCGGTCAGGCCGGTGTCGAGGTCGGTGCGGCGCATGGCGAGCGGGCGGACGCAGACGCCGTACTCGATGGCGATGTCCTTGAGGACGTCGATCGAGCGGGGTAGCGCCATGCGGGCCGCCCGCGACCCCGGCCGAGGAGCAACCGGGGGCGGGGAGGGTTCGAGGCCCGGCAGGGTCGGAGCCGTCATCGGCCCACCCCCACCGTGAGTCGAATGCGGTGGTCTCGGGTGCAGGCCCGCCGGTACTGTCCGGGCTCACCAAGAATCCGAGCGGCGAGGTCGACATGAACAGCGATGACGGTACGACGGTGCTGTGGCGCCCCACCGGGCCGAACGAGCTGGCTCTCGTCCGCGAGTCCGGATGGCGGGCGTGGCCGCCGCGCCTGCCGGATCAGCCGATCTTCTACCCGGTTCTGAACGAGGACTACGCGGTGATGATCGCCCGGGACTGGAACGTGCCCGCGTCCGGTGTCGGCTACGTGACCCGCTTCCGGGTGGAGTCGGAGTTCCTGAGTCGGTACCCGGTCCGCCAGGCAGGTGGAAAGACCATTCTGGAGCTGTGGGTGCCGGCCGAGGAGCTGGACGAGTTCAACGCTCACATCGTTGGACTGATCGAGGTCGTGCAGGAGTTCCGGTAGCCGCCGGCCGGCGGCGGGGGTGGCCGTCATCGGATGATCCCGACGACCTGGGGCCGGTTGGGGTGGACGACGCCGGCCGGAGGCAGCACCGCGGCTGATGCCGGCGGCATCACCGGGGCCGGCGGCGCGAGTTCGACCGGCTGCGGTTCGTCGTACCAATCGGCTTGCGGCTGATCAGGCTCCGATGCCGGCGGGGTGGCGGGTTCGCTGGACAGGACGACCTTCACCAGGGCGAGGAAGGCCAGCGACGGCACCGCCGCGACGATCCAGCCCCAAACGGAGGGTTCGGCTTCGGCGACCTGGGCGGCGAGGGAGAGCAGCGCGAACGCGATCAGGAGGACGCCGACCAGGCCGACGGGTCGACCATCACGGCGGCGGGCGCGGATTTCCAGGCCGAGGTAGATGGCCATCAGCTCGACCGCCACGGCGTTGGCCCAGCCGATCCAGTCGGGTTGGCCGTGGGCAACGGTCAGGTCGTGGACGTGGGTGAAGGCGGCGGCGCCGGCCATGGTGCCGACGACGAGCAGGATCAGCACCCGGATGCCGGATTCAGCGCGTTCGCGAATCATCGGCCGCTGCCGTTGTCGCGGACGGTCAGGATGATGCTGATCTGTTGGCCGTTGAGGTCGCGGCGGCGGTTGACCATGTGCGCCAGGCCGTGCAGGGCACCGGCGAGTCGGTCCGGGGAGCCGTTGAGTTCGATGTGCAGCGGCTTGAGGCGGTGGGTGCCGAGGAAGAAGCTCTTGAGGGACATCGGTTACCTCCGGGCCGGGGCGACGCGGGTGCGGATGTGCTCGGGTGGCTCGCCGAGGGAGGCCACCGCTTCGGAGAGGCAGCGCCACAGCGCCCACGCCTCGTCGGGAGTCAGGTACATGCGGCGCCGACCACCGCCGACCGCGAGATAGACCGGGTACGGGTCGGGTCGGGCGGGGTCGACGCGGACGGACACGGCGGTGCTGGTGGTGCCATCGGTGCCGGGGGCGCGGAGCCGGTAGAAAGTGCGACCGTCGGTCGGAGCGGTCACCGCGGTTCACCCCCGTCGGTGTCCCGGTCGAGGATGTTGAGCAGCGAGTCGGGCAACAGTGGTCCGCGACGCTGCCGGGGCAGGGGCGGTCGGGTCGGTTCGGTGTCGGTTTCCCGGCCAACCTGGGCGAGGATGTCCGCCGCGTCGGCCGGAGCCGGGTACTCCGCGGCCAGCTCCCGAATGTGGTCGTCCGAGATGTACGAGAAGCGCACCCGCGCCGGCTCGGGAATGCCGTCGAGGATCACGTAGCCGACGCCCTTGGCCCATCGGGGCATCTGGTCGGCGAGGGCACCCCGGTTGCGGGCACCGTCACCCAACACGAGGTCGACCTGAGCGGCCTCGGTCAGGCCAAGCGCGATTCGGGTCGGGAACAGGTCCCGGAACGGCAGCACCTCCTTACGGGGGTCCTGCAACGCCGCCACCACCAGCACGCCAACACCGGCACCCTGCGACAGCAGCAGCCCAAGCGACCCGGCGATGCGCTTGCGCAGGTCGACGTCCTGGAGGTACGCGGTCAGCGCCGCCATCTCGTCGATGACGACCACGACCAGGGGGTCAGCCAGGGTCGGCGTGTGCACCCGCACCGCTCCGGCAAGGCGGGTCTGCCGTTCCCGCATCACGGTGACGGCCTCGTCGAGCAGGTCGGCCATGGCCTCGAACGACTTGCAGGCGAACCGGGCGAACAACGGCCGGCCCATCGCGAACTCCATGCCGCCCTTGGGATCGATCACCCACAGCCGGACCAGCCCGGAGGAGATCCCACCGGCCAGGACGCGGACCAGCGACCACAGGACCGAGCCCTTCCCGGAGCGAGTGGCGCCGCCGATGAGGACGTGCGTGGCGAGCAGGTGCAGGCACCAGTGCCGCAGGTCTTCCCGCCGCGCCAGAGGTAGAGCGGTGAAGTCGGGCACCGACGGGACCTCGAACGGGTCGACCAGGGTGCGCAGCGCGTCCGTGCGGACCACCACCAGGTAGACCACCGACGGTCGGTCCCGGAACCGCAGCCGGTCCACCGCGCCCAGGACCAGCGCCCAGTAGCCCGACCGGATCGGCGGGTCATCGGGGCGCTCGGAGTAGACCCGTGCGTGCCGCCGACCGAAGGCGTACGCGAGGTTGGCCGTTGCCTTTTGGAACTCCTCCGGTGTCTGGCCGCGGACCATGCGGATGGTCAGCACGTCAAGCGCCTGGTCCGAGCGGACCCGCAGCAGCTCTGGCAAGACTGTGCGATGGTCGTACACCTTGGCCAGACCGCACAGGGTCATGGCTTCACGCCAGGCCCGGCGGTAGACGAAGAGCTGACGGAACCGGCCGAGGATCGGACCGGCGCACCAGGTCCACCAGGACGACTCGCGCCGCCACCGCCACAGCGCCGACACGGCAGCGGCCAGGACCACGGGCACGATCACGCCGGCCCGGCCGAACTCGCGGTAGAGGCTCACCCCGGCCACGACCAGGGCGACGGCGACCGGGTGGCGAAGGCACCACCACAGGCCCCGCCACAGCCACCGCAGCACCAGGCCGAGCGCGATCAGCCAGACCGGCAGCTCCAGGCGGCGCGGGCGGATCACCATCAGGTCACCGGCGGTGGTCATCACGACCTCGCCCCGCGGCCGGCGGATCATCGGGCACCCGCCGTTGTGGGCCGCCGCAGGACGGTGGGCATACGCTTGGACATGTCACTACCTCTCTCGACAGAGCAGGGGAAAGAGACAGAGGGCGGGGCTGCCGTCCGCCAAGACCTGACAGCCCCGCCCCCACCAGATGCGGCTACTGCGCCGCCTTCGTGGCCACGCCCGCCGGGGCACGCATCCCGGTCGCCCGCAGCGAATACGCCATCCGACCGTTGTTGCCGACGTACGGCGTGACGGTCATGCCGTCGAACTCCACCGCCTCGAACAGGCCACCCGTCGGCGGCACCGGCTGGTAGTCCGCCGAGATCTTCACCGTCGTCTCCCGCGACCGTTTCCCCAGCTCCGGATCCAGGTCCATCACCCGGACCTGCCACACCCGCTGGCCGGTCAGCTTGTCTTTCGCCGGGCTACGCCGGCCGGTCTTCTCGTCGTAGTCCTCGACCTCGCCCAGAGACTCGGGCACCAACGCGCACCCCGCCGGGAACACGTCCTCACACCGCACCGCGAACCTCGTGCCGCCTCGCAGAGCCATCGCTCAACCTCCTACTTGTTAACTTGTCTGCCAAGTTGTAGTCCAAGGTAGACGGCACTTGGCAGACAAGTCAACAAGCTGAGCTCGGTCGACACTGAGCGGCCCGCCAACATCGACGCGCAGACGCCCGGACAAAAGTTGGCAAAGAATCTTGGTACGGACATCGAAAATTGTGCGCTCGCCACCGTGTTATGGGCAGCGGGCGCGCTGCCCTCAGCTCCAGCCGCTGGAGCTGGAGCGCAACCGAAGGAGAGAGCACTTGGGTGCTCTGGACCATCCGGGGGGCCGCTATCAGCCCTCTCGGGGCCGGCGGAAGCCGGACTCTGACGAATCTTTGGTCGATGCTGTGGGCCGCATCCCGGAGCAGCGGCGTGCCAACGACAAGTTGGCGCACAGGTGGGAGGGCCTTGACGCTCGGCTGCGTCTTGCTCTCTATGACGAGTTCAAGCAGTGGTATCACGAGAGTGGACAGTCTTCACTCATGCGGGCCGGACACAGCATCTGCGGGCGGCAGGGCGAGAAGATCGCCTGCGAGGCTGCTGTCAAGATCTGGGCACGCTGGCCGGACAAGCGAATGCGGGATTTGTTTACAACAAGCCCTCGCTACATCTACCAGCTGGTCCGCAACCTGTTCCTGGATGACCTTCGGCTGAGTCACAGCCAACACGAGCAGGCTGCCGGACTCCCATGGAGCGGTGAAGACGGGATCTGGGAGGGCAAGGCTGGGGCGGACCCCGGCTGGGAAGTGAGGCACGCCATCAATCTCCTTGAGCAGGAGAAGGCCGAGCTGATCTTCCTCATGTACTGGCTGCGGATGAGGTTGAGCGAGGCGTCCAGGCATATGGGCGTGACTCGCGGTAAGGCCGAGAGGCTGCATGATTCCGCGATCACCGAACTGAAATACCTGCTGAAAGAGGAGGCATGAGGTGAGCGTTGAGCAGCGCTTGCTAAGCCTGAGTGCCTCCTTCGCGGATCAGGTTTCCAAGGAGGACGAGGACCGGTTTACAGCGCAGGTGTTCGGCCGCATTGGGCTGGCTGCGTCTTGGATCAACGGGACTCGGCGTAACACCGAAGGGGCCGGCCCTGCAAGGGTCGGCCCCTCCGGGGGCAACTCCGCGAAGGGGGAGCAGGAGTGAATAAAAGAAAACAGTAGTCACAAAAAATAAAAAATATTTACTTTCTTAAAGTCCCACCTTCCTCTCTTTCGGGTTCCTTAGGTAACAGTGCAGCCTAAGCGGTAGTGCCGCTGCGGACGTTGATAGCGGTCGGCAGGAACACAGATTGACTTCGGCACCTCGTCCAGCGGGAGGGGCCGAAACGGGAAGGCTCAGTCCAGGTTGCTAAGGAAGAAAGGAACGAGGTGAAGTTCGAAGATCGACGTCGAAGGCTGACTGTCGTCGTATGGCAAGTGTCCCGACGATGGGCTGCCGCTAGCTTGCTGCGTGTTGTAGTAGCTGTTGCCGCGGCAGCCGGAGGCCGGCGATTCGGGGTGCCGGGCTCCTGCAGCACAGCACCAACGCTTACTCTTACCAGCTGATAGGTGCTAGTCGAGGAGGCCCCCCGGCAGAGTAACCGGGGGGCCTCCTCCGCAAGTGGAAACATATGCACTTCAACCAGCAATGTATATTACATCTCACCTAATCCACACTTTCCGGTCTTCTGTCGGCCGGCGATCGAAGGAGTCAGGGAGCGACTTTGATGCGAGATAGGGTCTACTTTTTCTTCCTTGTCGCGCTTGCCGCACTCACAATCTCTCCCATCGTTGGACTCCTTGGCGTCTCGGTCGCCTATTTAGCAGGGATGCGGGGCGAAGCTCTAATCATCTTGTTCGGCGGCGCTACAGCCGGAGTATTCGGTTCGTTGATGATGCTGTCCGGCCTGGCGGCCACCCTATTCTTTGGCTCTAGATGATGAAGCAAGCAGGTTCCTGCCTGGCGCGTGGTGAAGCGCAAGTTTTCTGGGTATAGGTCCGATATGGGAAACCCGCATCGCATCGATCCAATCCACGAGGACCACGCTCGGCCAACTGGGGTCGATGACAAGACGATCCAGGCGCTAGGTGAGCTGGGAAAAGCCCTAGAGACTGTCCACCGAGTGCGTGGCCACCTCTACTCAGCGCATCAATTAATTGGCGGCGCGGATCTAACCCTTGATCGGGTTGTGAAGCTACTCCGCGAGGCCGGGCACGACGAAATGGCTGACCGGGTCGAGCGCGAGCTGTTGGGGCGCAACGTGCTACCCGGCCGGTGGACGTTCCAGATCGTGGAGGAGTTCGACGACGGCTACTACGCCGTGTTCCAGGAGATCGAGCGGGAAGCGCGGGAGAAGCTGGCCGGCGGTCGGCGGCACATCTTTGAGGCGGAGATGAAGGAGCGGCGGCGTACCCACGGGATGCCAGGGCACGAGGCTACGCCGTAGCGCTGCTGCCGAAGCCGTTCGGGATCATCGAGGCCAGGGCATTGGCTCGGGCCTCGATGATCCTCATCCGTGCCTGATACTCGGCCGGTTCCCGGTGTGCGGCCTGGCTGGTGACCTGGCCGGGCCACTTGCGGTAGAGCAGGCCGTACTCCCGGGTGAAGTAGCCCGCGGTGACCGCGTTGGCGGCGAGTAGGAGGCCGGTGTCCTCGGAGGCGGGCAGAGCCATCCAGCCGCCCAGGGCGAAGACGAGATCTCGCCGCAGGCACAGGGTCGCCGGATGCACCGAGGCCCGGTAGTCATTGGCCTGCCAGAACGTCAGGACCGAACCGCGGTCGATGACCCCGCCGGCCGGGTCCTTGTCCCATCCGGCGGTCGATCCGTCGGGCAGCAGGTCGAGTACCCGCGAGGTGGTCCAACCGATCTGCGGGTGCGCGTCGAACGCGGCGATGTCCCGAGCGAGTGCGCCGGGGGTCAACTGGTCGTCGGCGTCCAGGACCTTGATGAGTTGCCCGGAGACCCGGGAGAGGGCGAGGGTACGGGCAACGCCAGGCCCACCGGGACGGCCGGTGCCGAGACTGATCCGGGGATCATCGGGCAGCGCGTCGACCAGGGCACCGGTCTGTCCGTCCTCCTGGACGAGCCATTCCCAGTCCCAGCCGTCAGGCATCTCCTGCTTGGCCAACGACTCGTAGGCGCCAGGCAGGTGCTCGATGCTGGGCGCGTGAACCGGGGTGATGACCGAGACGAGCTGCGTCAAGTTTTCCACCGCTGGAGTTTGTGGGAGTAGACAAGCTCGGTGCGGTCGCCCGGCATCACCACGTCGGCGACCTCAACGACGCGACCCGTGGTGTCGATCGAGGTCTTCCGCACGGTGAGCACGGAGACCCCCGGGTCGATGTCCAGCAACTCGGCCTCATCGGGCGACGGCGGGCGGGCGCGGATCTCGTCGTCGATCCGGTCCAGTTCGACGCCCAGCGTGTAGAGCTGATGCTGCGTGCCGCCCGGCCACGGCTCCTTGCCCGCGTCGAGCAGGTCCGGGTTCGCGGCCACCAGGTCATACGGCAGGTAGGAGTACGACACCGTCAGCGGCGCGTTCTCGTGCCGCGACGACGTCCAGTAGACCCGCCGCAGCAGCGGCGTACCCGGCTCGACCTGCAAGGCCGCCGCCATCTCCGCATCCGCCTCCACCCGCGAATACTCGGCATGGAATTTCAGGTCATCGACGGTCAGGCCGGTGTCGTGCTCGGTGGCGCCGGTCTTCAGCCGCTCGCCCTCGTCGAGCAGGACGCGATCCTTCTCCCACTGGTACCGCTCGGTGTTCCGACGGCGTACCCGCTGGCGAGGTGCCCGCACGTAGGTGCCGCGCCCCTGCTCAGCGCGGACCAGGCCCCACTCGCGGAGCTGCCGGATGGCGTTGCGGACGCTCGTGCGCGACAGGCCCGAGGTGTCGGCCAACTCGGTCTCGCTGGGCATCAGGGTGCCGGGGGCCAGTTCGCCGCTCACGATCTTCGCCCGCAACTCTTCCGCGAGTTGCAGGTAGCGAGGGCGCCAGTCCCGGCCTTGCACACCGGTCACCGTACCCCCTAGACGTTCCAACGTCTGCCAGGTGGTCCCGCCGGCGGGCCGCTCGGGAACCGGCGGTACGGCTACCGCTGCTCGCGGCGACCGCCCAGGACGCGGGCCAGCAGTACGAGGAACGGCTACGCCCCGACGTCTGTTGGCGTTCACCGTCTCCCTCCCGCTCGCTTATCCCCATCAGCGGCAGTCAGCATCTCCAGGCGCGCATGCGTCAACTCATCGATGAGCCGATCCACCTGCGTCGGCGACAGGAGTACTGTCTGCGTCGCCCCGTACCGGGTCGCGTCGAGCTTCACCGCCAGGTCGCGGCGGGCGAACCGGTCAACGAGCAGTTGGACGGTCACCCAACCGGTCCGCTCCCGCCCGATCGTGGCGAGGAAGCCGCGGTGCATCGGGTCGTTCGCTCCGCAGCCCCGACACCAGACCGGGCACACGACTGGCGGAGCCGATGACATCGGCTGGCCCTCCGTGATCGGAACGCCCTCACTCATCGCCGGCCCGCGGCTGCGCGAGCACCTGCTTCACCAGGCCGCTCAGTTGCTCGGCCAGATCGACCGCCTGCGACAACGACAGCTCAGCCCAGGCGTTCCCGCCCCGGCACGTCACGTGAACACCGACCATGGCACCACCCAGAGCCTCAGCACTGATGAGGTACGAGGCGACGAGCCCAGCGGCCCGACTCTCGCCGACCCTTTGCATCGAGCTGCGATGGCGGCGGGCCATGTGCGACATCACCGGCGGCACCAGGTAGCCGCAGCGATCCGGGGCACACCAGTCCGGGTGGCTCGTCACGGCGGCCGGCTTGTTCGTACGACTCATCGCGGCCACCGCCCGTCGTTGCCTCGGTAAAGCTGAGCCCGCGTCATCAGGGGTACGGAGCGGAGCGCAGGCAGTTCACGGGTGGCGCCCGTCGACCACCGCGGCGAGGAGGTTGCAGAAGCCGCGCGAGGACTCGGCGCAACGTTGCTGGTAACACTCCGGGCAGATGGGCGTCTCGGAGACCACCAGGACGAGAACCACCGGTACCGACGATGAGAGCCGGACATCGCACCTCCACAGGTAGACGGGGGCCGGTGGCCAGCCGCGGGGGAATGCGGCCGGCCACCGGCCCGGATGAAGGCACGGCACACCGTCCGACGCCGGACGGGGTCGGGTATCGCCGAGCCAACTTGTACGCGCGGCTACCGCAACCGGTCCGACAGGACGCCGCGCATCAAGTGCGGCCAGGGCCGGCGCGAGGCCACCCCTGACACGAGCCGTCACCCCAGCCGCACACCAGGAAACGTATCTACAAGTGGACGAGTTGTCTAGACGTCGAAACAGGTCACTTGGTTGGCACTTGGTAAGACAAGTGCCAGGTACGGTGAGCGGGTGCCCACCCCGCACTACGGACAGCCCCGCTACCGCGCCATCGCCGGTGAGTTAAGAGGTCTCATCGAGACCGGCGTCTTTTCACCTGGCTCGCTGCTACCCGCCGAAAGCGCTCTGGCAACAGAACTCCAGGCAAGCCGAGGCACCATCCGCCAGGCAATTGCGGTACTTCGGCAAGAAGGCCTGGTAGCCACCGAGCACGGCAGGGGCACCTGCGTTACTGCCGGCATCAACGCACAGAGAGAGCAGGACGCACAGGAACGGGAAGTCCGCGCCGACCGACATCTAGCCGAGTTGTTCGGCATCGAGGTCGGAACGGTGCTGATCGAGCGGGAGACCGTCCTGCATAGTTCTAGTCAGGTTAAAAAGGTTATACGGACTTATCGCCTGCGACCCGCGCCGTGAGAGTTTCCGTTTAGATCTCTCCTGCCGGCCAGAAGAGCAGGCCTCCTATAGCACCAAAACTGAGACGCGCTCACGGACACTCGGAGGTGCAGTGGACTTCCCACCCCAGGCACCCGGCGACGCATCCCCTCCCACCCATATGCCCGTTTAACCTCTATTGCCCAGATAACAGGGTCTAGTTCCGGTGCCATCCCACTTCTAAGCTGATGCCATGGCGGCAGACGAGGCGAGTGTGGAACCGAACAAGCACTACCGCCTCGACCCTCGGCCCCGCGGACGCGGAAGCTTCTCCGAAGTGGTCCGGGCTGTGCATAGGTCAGAAGGGACCGAAGTGGCTCTCAAGCGGGCCAAGGCGATCCCAGAAGCAAGAAATCGCATCAAGAGAGAAATCGACGCACAAAAGGAGCTGGCACACCCCAACATCATGCCCATCCTGGATCACGATCCGGGCTACCGTTGGTACGCTATGCCGTTAGCGGAGAAAACACTCTATGAAGCTAGAGAAGAATTAGAGGAGGAAGACTTCGCTTCCATCCTGTCAGATCTGGCAGATGCCCTTGACGTCGCACATCGCCAGAAGTTGATCCACCGAGATATCTCACCTAGCAATATTCTCGGGCTGCCCGGCGGCAGTTCTGGACGCCTCCGATGGGTGGTCGCTGATTGGGGGATGGTTAGAGTCTCACCTGATTTGGCGTCCCGAGCGCTGACACGACCAGGCCAGCGTATGGGGACCCCTGGTTTCGACGCCCCCGAGCTAGACGTAGACCCTAGTCAGGCAACGGAGGCAGTAGACGTCTACAGTCTGGGCCGAGTAGCGGCCTGGTTCCTGACTGGCCACGATCCACGGAGCGGTGTCCGTCTTCTACCCGATGGAGAGCTGCTTCATTGGCGGCCTTTCGTAAGGGCGTGCACCGAGCAGGACCTCGACCAAAGAGTTCCTAACATGCCGGCCTTACGGGGGCTACTCAAGCAAGTGTTCGACCACCGGGACGATCCAGTGCCAGAACGAGCATCCCGGCTACTTGAAGGGCTATTGCTTGGGGACGATGAGAGCTTAGCGGGACTAATATCGCTGGCTCAAAGCTTCCGAGAGGACGCCACGATCTTCTTGGATTGCCTTGCCCAAATTCCAAGCACCAGAGTCCGGTCCTGGGCCTCGGCCGAGCCAGACCAGGCCGCGTCCTTGGCTCTCGCGATGGCTACACACCTTCTTCGGAGCCCTTGGGAGGATCGCGACATCTCGTATGCGGCAACGCCGCTCACGTTCACTCTCACCATCCTGCGGTCGCTGGTTGAAGCGCGGCATTTGGGGCTAGCTCAGGACGTAGTGGGCCCGTACTGCGACGCAGACACGCACTGGGCTCAGGGATCTCAGCGGTCGCGCACCCTTGAGTGGCTTGCCGATCTGGACGAGACTGCTGCTGCAAGCATCTACCCCGAGCTGGCTCGACGCCCAGCTGCCCTGGAGTACTACAGCGAGCCCGGCTGGCGGCCCAGGAGCGCAGCACTACGCAGCCTGCTTGGCTCATGAACTGGACGGCCGCCCCGCCGTGGCGCTGGAGGCCAACACCGTGGTGGAATGTTCCGGTGCCAACTCAGGATGCCCTACCCACTATGACCGATATGTCCTCTCTGCATGCCAAGGAGCCGATCGTCGGCGCAGGGTTGCCGATGGAACCCGGATCGGGCAGGGGGCGAAGTCATGGAACGAGCAGCAACGAGGCATTCGACCGCTGGTTTCGATACCCGGCCGGGTTCGCCTCCGACTACGTATCGCTGCTCTTGACGGAACTCAACATCGACAAGGGAAACTTAGTCGTCGACCCATTCGCCGGATCTGGAGTTACGGGGACGTCCGCTCGGAGGATGAACTACTCCTTCTTCGGCATCGAGGCCCACCCCGCCATCGCTGAGCTCGCTGCACTGAAGCTCCAAGCATCACCCGGCGACACCTCAAAGCTCATTCGCGCCGCGGAACATCTCGTGGGCCTCGCCGAAAGCACCGCTGGTTCTGCGGCCAGCCTTCTTGACAACGAGGCGGAGCTAACGCTGAAGTGCTTTAAACCCGACGTGCTAGCCCGCCTAGTGGCCCTCCGCGACCTAATCTCCAACGGCGAGGCGGAAAGCTGGAAGAGCTACGCAAAGTGGGCCCTTCTAGGCACGCTTAGAGATGTAGCAGCCGTACGCGTTGGCTGGCCGTATCAGAACCCGACAAAGGCCAAGAAGGCCAGGTTTACCGATCCCCTCACACGGTTTCGCCAACGCATCGAGTGGATGGCGGCTGATCTGCGTAGCGTGGGTTCCCAGTCAAGCAGTTCCACTCTGCATGTAGTCCACGGAGATTCGACTGACAGTGGCTCTTGGGCTAGCTTGGGGCAGGGTGCCGCACATGGGTGCGTCTCGTCGCCGCCCTATCTTAATAATTTTGACTACGCCGATGCCACTCGCTTGGAGATGTATTTTTGGGGTGAGATTGGGAGCTGGGCTGAAATGTGCAGAACTGTTCGTTCCAGCATGCTCACGGCAACCACGCAACAGAGCAGCGTAGGAGCCGCCGCCTCCGCGAGTAGGACCCTTCAGGAATACGGCGACGTCGCAAAGAGGATCAATGAACTGCGCGACGAGCTTCAGGAGGAACGAACTCAGCGGAAACGGGGAAAGGAATACGACCGCGTTCTTCCAGATTACTTTGCGGCCATTGGCAAAGTACTCCGGAACCTTTCCAATGCATTAGCGCCAGGAGCACCGGTAGTTTGGCTCGTTGGCGATAGCGCCCCCTATGGCGTCTATGTAGACACCCCAGGCATTATCGCCGACCTCGCCGCCTCCGTTGGCCTTAAGCTGGAAGACGATCGCCCGCTGCGCCGGAGGGGACAGCGCTGGGCAAAAAACGCGACGCGTCACCAGGTGGAGCTTTCTGAACGCCTTCTCCTGCTCCGCCGCTAGGTCTCCAGCTCAGTCGATGTACCGTCTCCAATTTGGCTCCGTCGAAAGCTTGTCAGTAAGCTCGCCCGGAGATCCCGGGTGTCGGCTGGACGCTCAAATACCATCGACTGGTGCGCGAGGTGATCCGAGCTAGCCCGGAATGAGATTACCAGTTGATCAAAGGCGATGGCCAGTTTCTTCTCTGTCAGCGCTGGTCTACGACTAAGATCGCGGGCAATGAATTCGATAACATCCATTCGAAAGCTTGCTGGGATGTACAGCAACACCTCTCGGCCAACCTTCGTTGCAGCCAATTTAGGCGCGAGGCGACGCTTAGCTTCGCTCAGACCATAACCACCCTTCAAGCGCTGCTCATTCAATGAGCGGCGCCGACTTCCGGTGACCGTCTCTGCGAAACGCTCGGCTCCTGCAAACACGGCGGAGTTCACAGGTGAGTTCGGCTCTGGTTGTATCACCGCTCGCTCCGTCGAATCGGAGCGATTAACCAACAAGGCTAGGACCACACCTACCGCAATTGCTTGCATCACCTCCTTGCCTCGGCCCGTCCGCAGGTCGATTACCTGATTGAGCTTCGCCAACGTCCATGAGCGGTAAACCTCTAACGCTCTGTGCTCTGCTTCTGCAACCCTGGAAGGAGAAATCACAACGAAAGAGTCCGAATTGACCTCATTGTCAAGGATGTCAATCAGCAGCCGACCTTCGACTCCGATAAGAAGATTGCCCTCACCGCTATCGACCACGGCAGGAGACCCGAGCTTGCCAAGCCTTCGCTTGGTATTGGCTGGTGTCGGCGGCAATTGCGCAAGCCGCTCGCGAAGCGACTGCCCTCTAGTTAAGGGGTCAAAGAACTTCTTACAGCTGGCAAGGTCAGCGGCGAGGTCCCCGACGTTAACCCCATAGGTCATCCGCCACAAGTTTCGCAACTCGCCCAGCAGAGTTTTCGCTTCTGTCTCGGATAGCACAGTCGTAACGCCGAAGACTCGACGCGAGGTCTCGAGGTTAGAATTTGTCATGCCGTGAAGACTTCCGCGATGTAGCCACGCTGTCTGAGCTCTTTGACCTGTGCCTGTACCGCCGCGTCTCCGCCACTAGTAGGAGGCAGCGTTTCCAAGGGCAGAATCACGACGACCTGATCGTAAATCTGACGCTGACCACGCTCTTCCAGATACACGGCAAGGTCGTACATCTTACTTGCATCCAAGTATGCACTGAACTCGTCCAATGCGATTAGACGGTTCGCAGCGCGCTGCTCTTCGCGTTCCAATTGCGCTAGCTGCGCGTGCGTGTACGCGAACGCCTGCTGGCCGCTCGAAAATCCGGATAGCGGTCGACTTTCTTCGTCGCCGTCCGCGATCCAATGGACTCTCATGTCACGCCAGTCAAGCCACAAATTTCCTGCTCCAGGGAACAGGGACGTTCGAATCACCGGATCGTTAAACCAGCTCCCAACCTCGCCCGCCAACCAGAGGCGTGCTGCCCTGTCCCAAGGAGTCGGGCTCTCGATTTCCGCCTGCGGACGCCCTAAGTCGCTGTGCAGCCGGTTCAAGGCAGCACCGACTCCTTGTACGGCGGTGAACTGATCGCGCAGCCTGTTGCGTGCCTTCTCCAAAAGCGAGGTCAATCTCTCCAAATCCCTAGCCTGTTCGAGGACTCCTCGAGAATTAATACTCTGTACTTCGGGAATCGATTCCCGAAGCCACCGGCAGCCGTCGCTATTACTGATCGCATCGACCACTTCGGAGACTTGGCGGCTGCGTTCGTGGAGAACCCGTCTCGTTCGGTCAACACTCTGAAGCGCTTGGGCGTGCCGGCGTGTAAGTTCATCGAGTTCAGAACGGGCCCGCTCTCGTCGTCCGCGGATACGAGCGGCATCGACTCCTGCCTGCTTACACAGCCGTAGAAGCTCTGCCGCCAGCGCTTCCTCGGTCATGCCACCGCCTAGGAGCTCCCGCGCGTGTTGGTGCCGTGCATAGGCAGCCTGGACTGTCCGGCTTTGCTGATCGAGCTCCTTTCGGGTTCGAATCAGGTCTTCAACGGTCCGAGCCGCCTGAGCGGGTAGGGCCTCTGACGTTTCGCGAAGGCGCTTCTCGGCTCGCAAGAAGCTGGCGTTAGCTTGCTGCACCTCGGCTAACTTTTGCGATGCTTGGAATACCGCATCTAGACGCGCGCGCACCTGCTCGATCTCCGCCGCCAACGCCAATGCGTCACCTGACGGAGTTCTCTCTTGCAGCTTCTCTGCCTGCTTACGGCATGCCGCGCGCAGTGCCGATACCGACCAACCCTCTCGCCCCTCACCTCCGTCTAGCAGAGTGGTCTGGCCGAGCTCATGTTGCTCTGCGTCGGCCAGCCGGTCTGCTAGATCCACTAGAAGCGCAACGAGCATCGGTGTGGCATGAATTTGAGGCATTTGCTCAAGCAGTTCGTTGAGCCTTCCTCCCAATTCCTTCTGCTTCTCAGCGATTATTTTCTCGTCAGGTTCAACGTCCGCGGCTGCCGTTAGCCTCTCCAGTTCGGCAGTCACCTCGCGAAGTGCTTTATCCTGCCGAACGAGATTATTTCTTGCGAGCTCAAACTTGTGCTCGGCCTGTTCATTGAGGTGCTGACGGCTGCTTGCCTGCGTAATCTGCTCATCGAGCCGCTGGGACCGGAGCTCCAAATCCTCAAGCTCCACCTTAAGCCGGTTTAGCTTCTCATCCATCTCGGAACCCTGCCCACGCACCTGCTCAAGTCGATCCAGAACGCCGGATGCCTGATCAAGGAGGTCGGTCTTTCTACGCAGATCGCCAAGCCGTTTATCGATATCTTCGGTGAGCTTCGACGCCTCCTCTGCGGCCGTCGCTTCCGTCTGAAGTTGAGACGGCACGCACTGCATGATGAGTTTCTGCACCCCGTCGATTGCAAAGTCGACTTCTTGTTGGCGTTTGGCGCCAGGCTGGTTCAGCCAGTCCGCGAGGTTGTGCCTTGCTTTATCGACTCGTTTGGCGAGGACGGTCAATGGCGTCTCTGCTGCATTGATGTGATGAACGCTTAACAGCGCGCGGATGTCTGATTGATTGGCGGTGCGGCCGTTGACCCGGACCTGGCCTATGAGGTCCCCGAGAGGTTCAGGACGGTCTGGCCACTGACCCGGCTCTAGACTCCACTCAATCGACCGTGCGTCGTGGAGTTCGGTGACCGATACTCGCGCCCCACTAAGTTGCTCTCGAAAGCTTCGCCAGTCCTGGTTATTTCCCTCGAAGGGTTGCCCGCCTGCACAGAGGCTTAACAGCTTGATTGCGGTTGTCTTACCGATGCCGTTGTAACCTTCAATCTTGCACAACGGTATATCGGGGATCTCGTCGATAATTCGTAGACCCCGGCGAGACTCAGCCTCAATCCTGATCAGCACTGTGAACCAGCCTTTCGGTTACGGCGCGGAGGTCGAACGGCTCCTCGGCGAGGTCTCGAAGAAGGCCAAGATCGATGGCCACCTTGGCCACAAGTGGATCCTGAATTGTGTCATTCTCTGACCCGAGTGCTCCAACGATTTCGCTTACGACTTCCAGCATCTGCTTGCCGCGGTCAACCACCAAGACGCTCCCGTCGAAGAAGACCGAACTTCTCATTCTTATCCAGGACCCCGTCGGCGATCAAGACAGCGTCCCCTTTGTGACCGATGAAGGCGATTCACGCAACCTCTGCACGAAGCCTCTGCCGGTGTGGGTGACGGGTACATACTGCCGATTCCGTCTGTTCTTGATCAAGGCGCCACGCTCCGCGCGTCGCGGGCGGTGAGCCGGCCGGCGGCAAGCCGCCCCGGCCGCCTTCGGCGCCGGGGCGGAGAGCCACCGACTACCGCCGGACCGCCGCCCCGAACTCCACTGATCCAGACACAGGACGACCACGGCCAGGCGGCACGGAAGCCAACAGGTCGGACTGATCGAGGGCCAGGGCTTCCGACTGCCGCGCCAGTCCAACCCCAGGACTGGCTTGCCCCGGGCTACCTCCAAGGCCGGGTAAGCCCCATGGCAGCCTCAGCCGGTCGCTCCAGGTGCAGTCGCGCCGGGTCGACAACTCCCCGGAGCGCGGGCGTTCGCAGCCCAGAGGAGCCTTCAGAGAGCAAGATCGACCTGCCCACCATCTGCCCACAACCAGCCGTCACAGGCTGGACTCAGCCAGACTCGGCTAGATCAACGACAACGGCCCCCGATCAGCATCTCTGCTGGTCAGGGGCCGTGTCTGCACCTGGTGGCGGGTAGAGGATTCGAACCTCTGAAGCTTTCGCGACGGATTTACAGTCCGCTCCCATTGGCCGCTCGGGCAACCCGCCAGGGCACCCCACCGCGTCGCAACGCGGCAGCGGAAGCAAGGATAGCGGCTCCCCCCGGTGCCGGCGCAACCGGGTACGGTCAGGGGGTCGTGCCGCTGGTCGGCGGCCGACGGCAGGCCCAGACCGCCGGACAGCAGGAGCAGAAACATGGCAGCGAACCCGTCGTTCGACATCGTGAGCAAGGTTGACCGTCAAGAGGTCGACAACGCCCTCCGGCAGGCGGTTAAGGAGCTCGCGACTCGGTTCGACTTCCGCGGCACCGGAGCGGAGATCTCCTGGTCCGGCGAGGAGGCGATCGGCCTTCAGGCGGAGACCGAGGAGCGCGTGCGCGCCGCACTGGACGTGTTCAAGGAGAAGCTCGTCAAGCGGAACATCTCGCTGAAGGCGCTGGACGCTGGCGAGCCGCGCCCGTCCGGCAAGATTTTCAAGATTGACTGCAAGGTTGTCCAGGGCATCGAGCCCGACAAGGCCAAGGCCATCAGCAAGAAGATCCGCGACGAGGGCCCCAAGGGCGTGCAGGCGCAGATCCAGGGCGAGCAGCTGCGGGTCACCGGCAAGAAGAGGGACGACCTTCAGGCGGTCATCTCGCTGCTCAAGGGCGAGGACTTCGGCGTCGCCCTGCAGTTCGACAACTACCGGTAGAGGCTCCGGCCGCCGCGCACAGAGTGTGATCCACTCGGGTTCCTTGATATCGGGGCATCTTCGCGCCCGCGACAGCCCGACTTCAAGAAACCCGAGTGGATCAAGCGCAACCGGACCAGGCCCGACCCCGCTTGGCAAGCCCGACCGGAGGCCAGGCCAACCGCAGGCCAGGCCGACGGGTCAGGCGGGGACGAGGTCTTCGGCGCGTACCGCTGTGGTTTCGGCGCGGGCGATGGGCCCGGCGGGTAGGGCCGCGACCCCGGCCCCGACGGCGATGGCCGCCCCGGCGAACAGGAACGCCCACCGGACGCCGCCGGCGTGGTCCACGATCAGGCCGGCCACCGCGCCGCCGGCGGCGCTCGCCGCTACCGCGACGGTGACCACCCAGGTGTATGCCTCGTTCAGCATGCCGGTGGGGGCGATCCGGCCGACCAGGGTGTTCTCCAGGGTCAGCGCGGGCGCGATGGTGGCTCCACCGAAGATCAGGGCGACGCCCAGCGCCAGCGGGGTGGGCATCACCGCGAACACGGCGAAGGTGCCGGCGAGCGCGCCGAGCAGGAGGGCGAACTGTCGGGTCATGTTCGTGGCCGGCTTGCGGACGCCGAACCAGAACCCGCCGATGGCGCTGCCGATGCCCCAGACTGCCAGGAGGAGGCCGGCGAGGCTTTCCGGGTCGTCGGTGGTGTGGCCGCTCGCGAACGCCGGGACGGTCACCCCGGCGGCGCCGAAGGCGATGCCCAGGCCGGCCACGCAGATCAGCAGGGCCGGGAAGCCGGCGACCCGCAGTGGGCCGAGACCTCGGGCGTGGTGTTCGCGCGGGTGTGGACGCCAGCCGCGCATCACCCGGCCGAGGGCGACCGCGGTGGTGCCGACCAGGGTGACCACCGCCGCACCGATCAGCGCGGCTGCCGCGTCGGCGACCAGCATGAACCCGGCGACGAGCAGTGGGCCGAGCACGAAGACGATTTCGAACAGCGAGGTCTCGGCGGCGAGCGCGGTGTTGCGCAGTGCGTACCGGCCGGAGGCGGGGTCGGTCAGTTCGTTCCAGGCGCCACGGATGGCGGCGGTGAGCGGCGGGTACGTGGCGCCGGCCACGCCCGCGGTGAGGTAGATGACGGGGAGCGCGTCGTCGCCCGAACGGCTGGCCAGCAGCAGGCCGATGAGCGCCAGCGGGTGAGCCACGGCGGTGACCAGCAGGACGGGGCTCGGGCCGACCCGGTCGGCGATCCGCCCGGCCACCGGGCTGAGGGCGGCGCCGGCGACGGCGTAGATGCCGCCGGCGATGGCTGCCAGCGCGTAGCGCCCGGTCACCTGCTCGACCACCAGGAGCAGCGCCAGCGGGGTCATGCCGATGCCGAGCCGCCCGATGATGCCGGTGATCAGCAGCATGGGCGCGCCGGGGATCCGCCAGACACCCAGGTACTGACGCAGCGCGGTCACCGTGAACCTCCCGAGGGTGTAATGAGCGTGAGCCGTTACGACCCTAACGCCACCGTCCAGTCGGTATACAAAGCTCCGCCCGTACCGCGCGGGTACGGGCGGAGCGGTGGATCAGTGGATCAGCGTTGGAACTGCACCGGCCCCGAGTTGCGGGCCATCTGCTCCAGCCGGGCGACGCGGTCCTCCATCTTCGGGTGGGTGGAGAAGAGCGCGGCCATGCCGCCGCCCCGGAACGGGTTGGCGATCATGAGGTGGGCGGTGCTGGTGAGCTGGCCCTGAGCCGGCAACGGCCGACGGCTGGCCACCGCGTCGATCTTGCGGAGCGCGCTCGCCAGGGCCAGCGGGTCACGGCTCAACTCGGCCCCCGAGGCGTCCGCCTGGAACTCGCGGCTCCGGCTGATCGCCAACTGGATCACCGTGGCCGCGATCGGGCCCAGGATCAGGGTGAGCAGCAGCACTGCCGGGTTCGGTCGGTCCTCGTCGTCCCCGCCGCCCAGCGGGATGAAGAACGCGAGGTTCGCCAGCAGGGTGATGATGCTGGCCAGACCGGCCGCCACGCTGGAGATCAGGATGTCCCGGTTGTAGACGTGCGACAGCTCGTGCCCGATCACCCCGCGCAGCTCGCGGTAGTCGAGGATCTCGGTGATGCCCTGGGTGACGCAGACCGCCGCGTGCTGCGGGTTACGGCCCGTGGCGAACGCGTTGGGCTGCGCGGTCGGGCTCACGTAGAGCCGCGGCATCGGCTGCCGGGCGTCGGTCGCCAACTCCCGCACCATCCGGTACAACTCGGGGAACTGTGCCTCGGTGACCGGTTGCGCACCCATCGAGCGCAGTGCGAGCTTGTCGGAGTAGAAGTAGGTGACGCCGTTCATGACAAGTGAGATGAGGACGGCGATGACCAGGCCGCCACTGCCACCGAACCCGTAGCCCACCGCGAGAATCAGCGCGGAGAGCAGGCCGAGCAGTGCGGCGGTCTTCAGACGGTTGTGGTGCACGATCTCTCCTTCGGTGCACGGATCGCCGGGATCCGCTGACCGGTGCAACAACCCGGTACCCGCCAACCATCCGTCTCAACGCTGAGAGTTCACTGAGACTGGATTCGCAGGTCAGCGCCCGGCCAGGTCGAGCACCAACTGCGGGGCGAGGCCCAGGACCACGGCGGCCACCGTCGCCACCGCCAGCACCACGGCCACCACACCCACCAGGGGTACGGCAGCCGCACCGTCACCGGCTGACGCCGCGGCCGGGCCCGGCGTCGTCGTCACCGGTGCCCAGAGCGCGGCGGTCACCCACAGGTAGTACGCCAGCCCGATCACCGCGTTCAGCGCCACCACCAGCGCCAGCCAGGCCGCCCCGCCGTCCAGCAACGCCCGCACCACCGTCACCTTGGCGAACAGGCCGGCCAGCCCTGGCGGCAGACCGGCCAGACCCACCAATGCGAGACCGAGCGCGGCGGCCCGCCACGGGTGCCGGCGGGCCGCCCCGCGCAGGTCGTCGAGCGTGCCGCCGTCCGCACCGGCCGGGCGTAGCGCGGTCACCCCGGCGAACGCGGCCAACTCCAACACCACGAAGAAGACGGCGTACGCCACGGCGGCGGCGTACGCGGCGGCGCGTGCCTCGTCGGTGCGGCCGGCGGCCAGCGCCAACGCGCCCAGCGGGGCGAGGATGTAGCCGGCCTGCGCGACGGACGACCAGGCCAGCAGCCGGACGGTCCGCCGCTGGCGCAGCGCGACCAGGTTGCCGACGGTCATGGTGAGCACCGCGAGCAGGGCGAGCACCGGGCCGGTCTGCTCGGCCGGCAGCGCCCGCTGCACCACGGCGAGCAGCGCGATCAGGCCACCCAGTTTCGACGCCGTGGACAGGTACGCGGCCACCGGCAGCGGCGCCCCGTCGTAGGTGGCCGGCGCCCAGGCGTGGAACGGCACCGCCGCCACCTTGAAGGCCAACCCGACAAGCAGCAGCGCGACCGCGGCGGTGGTCAGCGGCAGGTCCCGCAACTCCGACCGTTCGGCGAGCAGTGCACCGAGCCGATCCAGGTGCAACCCGCCGGTCACCGCGTACAGCAGCGCCGCGCCGAGCAGCGTGACGGTGGTCGCGACCACGCTGACCACGAAGAAGGTGAGTGCCGCCTCGGCGCTGGCGAGGCTGCCGCGACGCAGGCCGACGAGCACGTACAGCGGCAGGGTCAGCGTCTCCAGGGCGACGATCAGCGTGATCAGGTCGCCGGCCGCGCCGAGCACCACGCCACCGGTCATCGAGCAGGCCAACAGGAAGCAGTACTCCCCCACCGGCGACCGCCCCGCCCGCAGCGCCGGCCCGGACAGCCCGAGCACACCCAGGGTGAGCAGCGCCACCACCGCGCCGACGAGCGCGGCCCGGCCGCCGAAGATCCAGGAGCAGTCGGCGCCGACACAGAACGTCCGCCGCTCCCCGGCCGCGCCGACCAGGACGGCACCGACGGCGGTGCCGAACGCGCCCAGCGCGGCCACCGCGATGGTGGCCCGAGGCCGGGCCACCAGCAGATCGGTGATGAGCACGAGTACGGCGGTGCCGGCGGCCAGGTAGGCCGGCAGCAGCGCGACGCTGTCCACGCTCTGCACGACGTTCATCTGAGCCCGCCTTCGTTCGCGACTGCGGGACTCCGCTTCGCTGCACTCCTCGCGCTCACCGGGAAACCACCCCGATCAGGGCGTCGACGGGGGCCTCGGCGACGCCGAGGACCAGCGCCGGTGCCAGCCCGATGGCCAACGCGAGCAGCACCAGCGGCACCCACGCGGTCAGCTCCGCACCGGCCAGGCCAGGGCCGACCCGACTGACGGCGGCACTCGGCCGATGGTGGGTGACCTGGCGCAGCAGGCGCAGGAAGTACGCGGCGGTGAGCGCGCCGCCGACCGCCGCCAGCACCCCGAGGGTGGTCCAGAGCGGGCCGCCCACCTGCACGGCGGCGATCACCGCGAACGCCTCACCCCAGAAGCCGGCCAGCCCGGGCAGACCGAGCGACGCGACCGCCGCGAACGCCAGCAGACCCGCCAACCGGGGCGCGGTCTCCCGCAGGCCGGACAACTCGGCGAGGGTGCCGGTGCCGGTACGGTCCTTCACCGCACCGGCCAGGAAGAACAGCAGAGCGGTGATCACCCCGTGCGCGATGTTGCCGATCAACGCCGCCTGGATGCCCACGGTGGTCAGCGTGGCGACGCCCAGCAGCACGAAGCCCATGTGCCCCACGCTGGAGTACGCGATCAGCCTCTTCACGTCGCCCTGCGCCAGACAGACGAGCGCACCGACCAGGATCGCGGCGACGGCCAGCACGCCGAGCACCGGCGCCGCCCACCGGGCGCCGTCCGGTGCCACCCCCACCGCCACCCGGATCAGCCCGTACGTGCCCATCTTCAGCAGCACCCCGGCCAGCATCACACTGCCCACCGTGGGGGCCTGGGTGTGCGCGTCGGGCAGCCAGGAGTGCAACGGCCACAGCGGGCTCTTCACCGCGAAGGCCAACGCGAGCAGGGTGAACGCGGTCAACTGGGTGCCCCGGGACATCCCCGCGCCGCCGGTCAACGCCACCACGTCGGCGGTGCCGGTGGCCGCGACCACCACATACACGCCGACCAGCAGCAACACCGAGCCGAACAGGGTGTAGAGCGCGAACTTGCGGGCCGCCCGACGCCGGTCCGCACCGCCCCAGCCGGCGATGATCGCGTACATCGGCAGCAGGACGACCTCGAAGAAGAGGAAGAACAGCACCAGGTCCAGGGCGAGGAAGGTGCCCAGGATGCCCACCTCGACCACCAACAGCAGCGCCACCAACGCCCGGCCGCTGCCGCCGTCGGGCACCCGCCACATCGTGTACCCGCAACAGAGCAACGTGAGCAGCGCGGTCAACACCACGAGCGGCCAGGAGATGCCATCGACGCCGAGATGGAAGCGCAACTCCAGACCGGGCACCCAAGGCAGGTCCAGTTGGTGCCACGGACGCACCGCCGGGGCGTCCGCCGACCAGGCGAACCAGCCCCGCCGATCGAACACCAACGGCACCGCGGCCAGCAGGGTCAGTGCCGCCGCCACGGTGCCGACCAGCCGGGCCGCCCGGTCCCGCGGTGTCGCCGCCACCGCGACCGCACCCAGCGCCGGCACCGCCAGCACGGCAACCAGCAACACCTGCCCAACGCTCACCGGGCCACCTTCGATCGCGACTGCGGGGCTCGCAAACCCGGCTCACTCCTCGCGCTCACAGAGCCACCTTCGATCGCGACTGCGGGGCTCGCAAACCCGGCTCACTCCTCGCGCTCACAGAGCCACCTTCGATCGCGACTGCGGGGCTCGCAAACCCGGCTCACTCCTCGCGCTCACTGGACCACTCCGATCACGGCGGCGGCCAGCCCGATCAGCAGGGCACCGGCCAACACGCCGGCGGCGGCCCGGGGCAGCGCCGCCCGGTGCAGCGCGGCCAGCCCGGCACCCAGGCCGGTCGCGGCCCGTCCGCTGCCCTCGACGGCACCGTCCACCACCACCTCGTCACCGGCGCGCACGACGCGGGCCAGCGCGCGGACGGGGCGTACCACAAGGGTGTGCTGGACGTCGTCGAGCCGGAACGCGCGGGCGAAGACCGGCCGCAACGGACCCAGCGCGACCGCCGGGTCGGCAGTCGGGTCCCGACGCCAGCCCAGCGTGACCAGCCCCGCGCCGACCAGCAGCAACGCCAGCGGCAGCAGCACGGCCGGCCCCACGTGGACCAGGCCGTCCTCGGAACCGGCCACCGGGACTGTCGGAAACCGCAGCCGGTCGGCGAACGCCCCGACGAACCCGACCAGACCGAGCAACGCGGCCGGCACGGTCAGCAGCAGCACCGGCCAGCGCAGCACCGCGGGCGGGTCGTGCGGCCGGACCAGCGGCAGGCGTGGAGCACCGAAGAAGGCGCGCAGGAGCAGCCGGCCGGCGTACCAGGCGGTGATCGCCACGCCGACCAACCCGGCGACCCAGACGATCCAGCCCACCCACGACGGTGCCGGGCCGGTGCCCTCCAACGCGGCGGCCTCGGCCACCGTGAGGACGCCGTCCTTGCTCCAGAATCCGGCGAGCGGCGGCACCCCGGCCAGCGCACCCAGGCCCACCACGGTGCACCAGAACGTCACAGGCATGCTGCGGCGCAGCCCGCCCATCTCCGACATCAGGGTGGTGCCCACGGCGTGGATCACCGCGCCGGCGGCGAGGAACAGCAACGCCTTGAACGCGGCGTGGGTGAGCAGGTGGAACAACGCGGCCGACGGTGAGCCGACCGCCAGCGCGCCGGTCATGTAGCCCAACTGGGACACCGTCGACCAGGCCAGCACCCGTTTGATGTCGTCCTGAGCGGTGGCGGCGAGCGCGCCGAGCAGCAGCGTGATCGCGCCGAGCACCCCGAGCACGGTCAGCGTCACCGGCGCGGCCGTGAACAGCGGGTAGAGGCGGGCCACCGCGTACACCCCGGCGGCGACCATCGTCGCCGCGTGGATCAGCGCGGAGATCGGCGTCGGGCCGGCCATCGCGTCCGGCAGCCAGGTGTGCAGCGGGAACTGCGCGCTCTTACCGGCCACCCCGGCGAGCAACAGCAGGCCGGCGGCGGTCAACGTCGCGGTGGAGTGGTCGTGGGCGAGCACGTCGGCGATCCGGAAACTGCCCGTCGACACGCCCAGCAGCGCGATGCCGAGCAGGAACCCGACGTCACCGACCCGGGTCACCAGGAACGCCTTCATCGCGGCGGCCGGCGCACCGGGCAGTCGGCGGTCGTGGGCGATGAGCAGGTACGAGCAGAGGCCCATCACCTCCCAGCCGACCAACAGCATGAGCAGGTCACCGGCGACCACCACCAGCAGCATGGCACCGGTGAAGAGGCTGATCTGCGCGGCGTACGGCGGATAGCGGTGGTCGACGTCGACCTCGTCGTGCGGACCGCGCCGCAGGTAGCCGATCGAGTAGACCTGCACGGCCAGGGCGACAGCCGTGACCGCCACCGCGACAAGCGCGGCGGCACCGTCCAGCCGGACGCCGAGCGTCACCGCCAACCCGCCGACGTCGACCCAGGTGCTCGACGTCTCGGTGGACCCGTCGACGGTGAGCAGCAGCGCGACGGCCAACGCCAGCGCGCCGGCCGCACCGGTGACACCGAGCGTCGTGGCGATCGTCCGGGCCCGGTCGCCGCCGGTCGCGCCGGTGCGCCGAGGCGCCGGCGGCAGCAGCAGGCCGGCCAGGCCGGCGACCAACGGTACGGCGGGCAGTAGCGCCCCGAGCAGCCCGGTCACCGGCCAGCCTCCGTGTTCTGGACGGTCGGCTCGCGCCCGCCGACGGGGTGCGCCGGCTCGGTCAGCGGCACGTCGTCCACCGCGACGGTGGCCCGCAGCCGGTAGAGCTGCAGGACGATCGCCAGCCCCACCCCGATCTCGGCGGCGGCGAGGACGATCACGAACAGCGCGAAGACCTGCCCCGAGTGCGGCAGCACGGCGCGGGCGGTGGTGTCCGCGGTGACCAGGATCAGATTGACCGCGTTGAGCATCAGCTCGACGGACATCAGCACCAGCACGGCGTTGCGCCGGCGCAGCACGCCGTACACGCCGAGGCCGAACAGCAGCGCGGCGGTGACGTACGGGATGACCGGCCTCACCGGCGGCCCCCGGTGCTGACGTCGACCCCGGGCCGATCGGCGGTGGGAGCCGCGCCGGGGCCAGCACGGCCGATGTCCGGCCGGGACAGCACGATCGCGCCCACCAGGGCGGACAGCAGCAGCACCGAGAGCACCTCGAACGGCAGCACCCAGGACTGGAAGATCTGCTCACCCAGCCGCTCGGCGGTGCCCGCGTCCGGCAGCGCGACGGTGCTCCAGCGGTACGCGTCGACGAGCAGGACGGTCAGCCCCAGCCCGGCACCGCCACCGATCAGGGCGGCCGGCCAGCCCGGCCGGTCCAGGTCGTCGGAGGCACCGATCGGGGCCCGGGTCAGCATCACCGCGAACAGCAGCAGGACCACCACCGCGCCCACGTAGATCAGCACCTGCACCCAGGCCACCAACTCGGCACTGAGCACCAGGAAGTCACCGGCCAGCGCGCCCAGGCACACCACCAGGTAGAGACCCGCCCGGACCAGGTGCTTCGTGGTCACCACCAGCACGCCAGCACCGACCGCCACCGCGCCGAGGGCGAGCAGCAACACGTCCGCGCCGGTCACCGGGCGGCCTCTCCGACCCGGGTCGCTTCTCCGGCTCGGGTCGCTTCTCCGGCTCGGGTCGCTTCTCCGGCTCGGGCGGTCACGACGCGGGGTCCTGGTCGGCGTCGGGGCGTACCGATGGAGGAGCCGGACGCGCGGCGGCGGCCTTGCGGGCGGCGGCGGTCTCCTCCTTGGCCGGCTCCCCGTTCGGGTCGTGCGCCGGTGGCGCCGGGACGGTGGCCATCCACTGGCCGAGGTGCTCCTTGTCGTGCAGCAGGTCCTTGATGTCGTACTCGGCGTACTCGAACTCGGGAGACCAGTAGAGCGCGTCGAACGGGCAGACCTCGATGCAGATGCCGCAGTACATGCAGAGCGAGAAGTCGATGTCGAACTTGTCGAGCACGTTGCGCTGCCGGGGACGGGCGGCGCCGGGCACCACCACCTCCTCCTTGTGCGAGTCGATGTAGATGCACCAGTCCGGACACTCCCGGGCACAGAGCATGCAGACCGTGCAGTTCTCCTCCGACAGCGCGATCACGCCACGCGAGCGGGGCGGCAGGTCGGGGGCCACGTCCGGGTACTGCTGGGTGGTGGAGCGGCTGGTCATCGTCTTGAGGGTGACCGCCAGCCCCTTTACCAGGCCCGCACCGGGCAGGCCGCGCGCGCTGGTGGCGCCGGGCGGGTCGCCGTGCTCGCTGGGGTCGGTCATGTCGACCATCCTGCCCTGTGGCCCCGGCGCGCGCGACCACCACCCACAGGTCCAGGGCGGTACCGTGGTCGTGGGGAGAACGAAAGCACCTGGAAGGACCTGCCATGACCGCCGCGCTGCAGAGCGACTACCCGCCCGAGAGCGAGTGGACGACTGACGACCTGGATGCGCTGCCCGAGGATGGTCGCCGCCGGGAACTGCTCGATGGAGTGCTGCTGATGTCCCCCTCCTCCACCCGTACCCACCAGACCATCGCTGGCCACCTGATGGCCGCGCTCGACGAGGACTGCCCCGACGGCTACGACGTGACCCAGGGCGTCGAGGTGCGGATCAACCGCACCCGGTCCTTCATCCCCGACGTGCTGATCACCACGGCCACCGCAGCGGCTCGCGAGCCGTCGAAGTACGAGCCGCACGAGGTGGTCCTTGCCATCGAGATCGTCTCACCCAACACCCGCTCCATCGACCGGGTGTTGAAGCCGGCGCTGTACGCCCAGGCCGGCATCCCCTTCTACTGGCGGATCGAGACCGAGGGTGGCGCGTTGGAGGTCGTGACCTACCGGATCGACGCGGTGAACGAGGTCTACGCCGAGACCGGGCGGTGGACGAAGTTCGTCGACACCGGCGAGCCCTTTCCGATCAACCTGCCGATCAGCCGGATCACGCCCCGCGTCCGCTGACGGCCGGTGGGAGCATCTCGACGCCGAGCTGTTGCAGCAACTGGAACAGCTCGGTGCAGCTCCACACCTCGACGATCCGACCCGTCGGGTCGAAGCGCAGGAACGACGCACCGGAGTAGCTGACCACCTGCCCGGTCGGCGGTACCGGCCCGAACTGCCCGGCGTGCGTGCCGGCGGCCCGCCAGTGCACGGCCACCCGCTCCCCGGCCGCCACCACGTCCACGATCTTGTAGCGCAGGTCCGGGAAGGCCGCCCGTCGCTCCCGGTGCCAGGCCAGCGTCGCCTCCGGGCCGGTGCCGCCCAGCCCCGGGCACTCCGCGGCGATCAACTCGTACGCGGACTCCTCCCGGCGGGCGTTCCACACGTCGGTGACGAACCGCCGCGCCGCCGCCTCCACATCCGTCATGCCGGCAGGGTATCCGGCGTCGCTGAGCAGTAGATCCGTAAGGATGGGGTAGAGACACTGACCGGACCGGGAGGGTGACGTGGGCGAGGAACCAGGCGGTAAGTACGTCGAGCCGGGCGGCGAGTTCACCCGCGACCAGCGGTACATCGCCACCCGGATCACCGAGGACGGGCGCGACGGCTACCCGGTGGAGCCGGGCCGGTACCGGCTGGCGGTCAGCCGCGCCTGCCCGTGGGCCAACCGCCTGATCATCGTGCGCCGACTGCTCGGCCTGGAGGACGCCATCTCGATGGCGATCGCCGGGCCGACCCACGACGCCCGGAGCTGGACCTTCGACCTCGACCCGGACGGCCGGGACCCGGTGCTCGGCATCGAGCGCATCCAGGAGGCGTACTTCAAGCGCTTCCCCGGCTACGAGCGCGGCATCACCGTCCCGGCGATCGTCGACGTGCCGACCGGGCAGGTGGTGACCAACGACTACGCGCAGATGAGTCTGGACCTGTCCACGCAGTGGCGGGCATACCACCGCGAGGGCGCCCCGCAGCTCTACCCCGAGCACCTGCGGGAGCAGATCGACGAGGTCAACGACGTGGTCTTCCGGGACGTCAACAACGGCGTCTACCGGTGCGGGTTCGCCGGCAACCAGGAGGCGTACGACAAGGCGTACCACCGGCTCTTCGACCGGCTGGACTGGTTGACCGAGCGGCTGACCGACCAGCGTTACCTGGTCGGCGACACCATCACCGAGGCCGACGTGCGGCTGTTCACCACGCTGGTCCGCTTCGACCCGGTCTACCACGGCCACTTCAAGTGCAACCGGCAGAAGCTCAGTGAGATGCCGGTGCTGTGGGCGTACGCCCGGGACCTGTTCCAGACTCCCGGCTTCGGCGACACCATCGACTTCGATCACATCAAGCGGCACTACTACGAGGTGCACCGCGACATCAACCCGACCGGGATCGTGCCGCTCGGCCCCGACCTGTCCAACTGGGTCACCCCACACGGCAGGGAAGCGCTGGGTGGCCGCCCCTTCGGCGAAGGCACCCCACCCCCACCCCCACCCGAGCCGGTAAACCCGGCCCACACCCCGCTGCGCTGACCGGGCCGCCCTCGCCCAGCCCGTCGATCATGGAGTTGTGGTGGGTGACAAGTCGGTGTTTTCTGCTACATTCCGGGCACCACAACTCCATGATCGACGCGAAGCAGGCGGGGCGAGGGCGGGCGGGGCGGGCGGGGCGGGGCTGTTACAGGGCGATGCGGACTGCTGCGGTGAGGACCAGCTGTGCCAGGGAGGCCGGCACCAGCACCAGCCAGCAGAGGCGCTGGAGCTGGTCCTCGCGGAGTCGGGGATAGGACACCCGCAGCCAGATGATCACGAAGGACACCGCGAAGATCTTGAGCAGCGTCCAGAGCCAGCCCAACTGATCGTCGGCGAACGGGCCCTGCCACCCACCGAGGAACAGCACGGTGGTCAGCGCGGCGATCACCACGATGCCGACGTACTCGGCCAACAGGAAGAACGCGAAGCGCAGACCCGTGTATTCGGTCATGTAGCCGAAGACCAGCTCCGAGTCGGCCACCGGCATGTCGAACGGCGGCCGCCGGATCTCAGCCAGCCCGGCGACGAAGAAGACGATCATCGCGGGTGCCTGCCAGAGCAGCCACCACGGCTGCCACGCCTCGACGATCCCGGAGAGGCTGAGCGTGCCCGCCGCCATCGCCACCGACGCGGCGGCCAGCACCAGCGGCAGCTCGTAACCGAGCAACTGGGCGGCACCCCGCAGCCCACCGAGCAGGCTGTACTTGTTGGCCGACGCCCACGCCGACATCAGCACCGCCACCACACCGACACCGACCACGGCCAGCACGAAGAACAGGCCGATGTCCAACGGTTGCCCGACCAGGTCGTTCGGGCCGAGCGGGATGACCAGCAGCACCAGCAGGTAGGGCACCAGGGCCACCACCGGGGCCAGCCGGAACACCGCACGGTCGGCCTCGCGCGGGGTCACGTCCTCCTTCTGCACGAACTTGACCCCGTCCGCGACCAACTGGGCCCAGCCGTGGAATCCGCCCGCGTACATCGGGCCGAGCCGGCCCTGCATGTGCGCCATCACCTTGTGCTCGGCCTGGCCGACAAGCAACGGCAGGGTGAGGAACGCGACAAGCACGCCACCCACCCGCAGCACCAGCTCCACCCAGAGCGGCATCAGGCCGTACCCCCGTCGTCGTCGGTGCGGCCGTCCCGGGCCGACGGGTCCGCGACCGGACCCGACCCCGCCCGGTCCGCCGAGCCGCCCCCGTCAGCAGGCACGGCCGGGCCGTCGACGGGCGCAGCCGGACCGTCGACGGGCGCAGCCGGACCGTCAGCGGGCGCGGGCCGCGCCGGTGCGGCCGGGCCGTCAGCAGGCGCAGCCGGACCGTCAGCGGGCGCGGGCCGCGCCGGTGCGGCCGGACCGTTGTCACCCGCGGCAGACCGGGGAGTACGCGCCGGACGGGTCCCCGGGGCGGGCCGCGCCGGACGGTCACCGGCCGGTCGGGCCGGGGTGCCGCCGCGCGGGCCCTCCCCCACGCCGCCGGCGCCGGCCGGGGTGGGTGTGGTCCCCCACTCGCCCGGAGCGGGAACGCCCGGCGGGCGGATCGGTCGGCGTCCGCCACCGGCCTCGGACTCGCCCGGCTCCTTCGCGCCCGGCCAGGGCTTCGCCACCCGGGAGGCGAGCACGAACTCCTTGCGCAGCGGATGGCCCTCGAACTCCGGTGGCAGCAACAGCGGCAGCAACTCCCCGTGGCCGGCGAAGTCGATGCCGAACATCTCGTGTGTCTCCCGCTCGTGCCAGGCGGCACCCGGATAGATGTCGATCACCGAGGCGACGGTGGGCGCGCCGCGCGGCAGCCTGGTGCGCAGCAGTACACCGTGCCGCAGTCGCGTCGACCAGAGGTGCGCCACCACGTCGAAGCCGTCGGTCAACTCGTCGACAGCGGAGAGCCAGTCGAAGAAGTCGCAGGCCAGCTCGGTGTCGTCGCGGGCGGCGCGGACGGCGGTCAGCCAGCTCTCCGGCGGCACGTCGACGGTGGCGCGGGCGAACCGTTGCCCGCCGGAGACCGACGGGGTCACCGCGACCGGCGCGAGCAGCGCGACCAGCCGAGCGCCGACCTCTTCGGGAGTCATGCCGCTGATCTTAGGGCCTGTTTCACAAGAACTGGCCGGCCTGCGGTGGGCCCGGGCGACGACCGGCGGTGCCGCCGACACCGAGGCAGACGCCAGATGATCTGCCGGCTTTGGGCGCGGCGCAGCCCCTGGAGGGGAAAGATGAGGGCGTGCGCGCTGTGACTGTGAAACCCGGGGTCGCCAACTCGCTGAGCCTCGTCGAGGATCGGCCGGAGCCACCTGCCGAGGAGGGCTCAGTCCTGGTCGAGGCGTTGGCCGTCGGCATCTGCGGCACGGATCACGAGATCATCGCCGGGGCGTACGGCGAGGCGCCGCCGGGTGCGGACCGCCTGGTCATCGGGCACGAGTCGCTGGGCCGGGTGATCGAGGATGCCAGCGGCACCCTGCAACCCGGTGACCTGGTGGCCGGGATCGTCCGGCATCCCGACCCGGTCCCCTGCCCCAACTGTGCGGTCGGCGAGTGGGACATGTGTCGCAACGGTCGGTACACCGAGCACGGCATCAAGGCGCTACCCGGGTTCGCCCGGGACCGCTGGCGGATCGAGCCCCAGTTCGCGGTCAAACTCGACCCGGCGCTGGCCCAGGTCGGCGTGCTGTTGGAGCCGACGAGCGTGGTGGCGAAGGCCTGGGACCACATCGAGCGGATCGGGCACCGGGCCGAGTGGCAGCCGCGGACCGTCCTGGTGACCGGGGCCGGGCCGATCGGGCTGCTGGCCGCGTTGCTCGGCACCCAGCGCGGGCTCACCGTGCACGTGCTGGACCGGGCCACCGACGGGCCGAAGCCGGAGCTGGTCGCCGGGCTCGGTGCCACCTACCACGCGGTGCCGGTCAACGACCTGCCCTTCGAGCCGGACGTGGTGATCGAGTGCACGGGTGCGCCCACGGTGGTCCTCGACGTCATGTGCAAGGCGGCCCCGACCGGGATCGTGTGCCTGGCCGGGGTGTCCAGCGGGGGCCGGAGCATCGACTTCGACGCCGGTGCGCTCAACCGGGCGCTGGTGTTGGAGAACAACGTGGTGTTCGGCTCGGTGAACGCCAACCGGCGGCACTGGAACATGGCCGCGCAGGCGCTCGCCCGCGCGGACCAGGTCTGGCTCGAGTCGCTGATCACCCGGCGGGTGCCGGTGAACCGGTACGCCGACGCGTACACCCCCGGGCCGGACGACATCAAGGTGGTGCTGGAGTTCGCGTCCTGAGTGGCGCCCCGCCCGCTCAGATGCCGGGCAGCCGGCCGTTGCGGAACAGGTCGACGAAGAGCTGGTGGTCCTGCCGGGCGCGCACCCCGTACGCATGGGCGAAGTCCACCAGGTGGGCGACGAAGCCGGGCTCGTCGTTGTCCACCGCGGCCACGATCGCCTCCTCGGTGGAGTAGTCCACCAGGTCGTGACTGGACTCGTCGTCGGCGACCGAGTGCATCCGGGCCACCGCCCGGCCCAGGTCGACGAGCACTCCGGACAACTCGTCCGGCTCGTTCACGTCCGACCAGTCCAGGTCCGCCGCGTACGGGGACACCTCGGCGACGAGCTGCCCTGCCCCGTCCAGCTCGGTGAAACCCAGCCACGGGTCGGCGTGCGCCTGCAACGCCCGCTGCGACTCGGCGGTCCGGTGCCCCTGGTGCTGGAAGTAACCGCGGACCGACTCGTCGGTGACGTACCGCGCCACGGCCGGCACCTGCGCCTGCTTCATGTAGATGACGACGTCGTTCTCCAGGGCCTGGGTGTGCCCCTCCAGCAACAGGTTGTACGACGGCAGCCCGGCCGAGCCGATGCCCACGCCCTTGCGCAACACGACGTCCTTGATCCGCGCCGCCACCGGCCGGAGCTGCGTCGAGGCGGCCGGCAGGGTGCCCAGGTAGTCCTGGAAGGCGGCGCGTACCCGGTCCCGGGTGGCGTCGTCGATCTCGAAGACCCCGTCACCGACGGAGAACCGCCGCTCGTAGTTGTCGATGGTGGTCTGCGCGGCCAGCAGGTCGACGCGGGTGTTGAGCCGGGCCTGCTGGAGCACCCGGCGCAGGACGCCGTCGGCGTTCTCCAGGGTGATCGAGCCGATCGCGTCGTCGCCGCCGGCGGCGATGGCCCGCAGCTCGGTCAGGTACGACCGGGCGAAGCCGGCGACCAGGTCCCCGATCGCCGTGTCGGAGAGGGCCTTGCCGTAGCCGAGCAACGCCACGCTGGCCGCGAGCCGGCGCAGGTCCCAGGTGAACGGCCCGACGTACGCCTCGTCGAAGTCGTTGACGTTGAACACGAGTTGCCCGGACGCGTTCATGTAGGTGCCGAAGTTCTCCGCGTGCAGGTCACCGTGGATCCACACCCGGCTGGTCCGCTCGTCGAGGAACCGGTCGTCGGCGAAGTCGCCGAGTTGGTCGGCGTAGAACAGGGCGGCGCTGCCCCGGTAGAAGGCGAACGGCGAGGCCGCCATCTTGCGGAACTTCCGGCGGAAGGCGGCCGGGTCGATCGCCATGGACGCACCGAACTCCTCGGTGAGCACGTCGACGATGTGGGCGGACCGCTGATCCACTGAGCTGCTCATGATGCGCAGGCTAGCCCTGCCCGGCCACCCCGTACGTCGGACGACCGCTTTGCCTCCGCGGCCGACGGGTTGACCCGAGCGGCGACGGGGTATCGCATCGCGGGTTTTGGATCAAGGCGAATTGACTGTCACGCAAGGGCAACCAAACCGTGGGTTCGCTCACGTCTATCTGGTAGCCGGCGCGTTCCGCACCGACTGCCGTCACGGGAGGACAAGACTTGGGTTCGGACAGATCACACTTGTCGCGCGACCAACAGGTAGCGAGCGCACGGCCGACCTCCGCCCGGATTCTCCCGGGTGGCGGTGGGTCGCCGTCAGGTCGCGGTGGGTGGGCGTACCGGTGCGGCGGTGAGGGAGTCGACGGAGCGCGGGGCGGCGGCCTCGCGAGGTGGGGCGTCCAGCGGGGCGGCCAGCAGATCCCGTTGCGGCACACCGCCAAGGCCGGACTGCTCGGCGGCGATCTTCTCCTGCAGACGCAGGATGCCGTGCAGCAGGGCCTCCGGCCGGGGTGGGCAGCCGGGCACGTAGACGTCGACCGGGATGAGCTGGTCGACGCCCTTGGTCACCGAGTACGAGTCCCAGTAGGGGCCGCCGCAGTTGGAGCAGGCGCCGAACGAGATGACGTACTTCGGCTCGGGCATCTGGTCGTAGAGCCGCTTGATCGCCGGAGCCATCTTGTCGGTCACCGTGCCGGACACCACCATCAGGTCGGCCTGGCGGGGGCCGTGGGCGAACGGGATCACGCCGAGCCGGATGAAGTCGTGCCGGCCCATGCTGGTGGCGATGAACTCGATCGCGCAGCAGGCCAGACCGAAGTTGAACACCCAGAGCGAGTAGCGGCGGCCCCAGTTCAGCACGAACCGGATCGGCTCACCGAGCACTCCCGGTAGCTGCACGAGCGCCCCCTCTCCTCATCGACAGTGAATCACAGGCGACGTCCTCGCGGTCCGGCGGTGACCAGCCCGAGCGCGCGGCCCAGTGTCCCGGACCAGACAACGAATCGACGCCAACCGACGTGCAACCCGCCGTCACACCCACAGGTGTGACTGGTGCTGGCGAACGCACCGCTGGTGGCCACCACGGGGAGGACGAGTGCTTGTGACGAGAGACGTGCGGGTGGGTGGACGCCCACCGGACCCAGCGGAAAGCACCACCTCCACGTCGGCAGAGCTGGTCTTCGACGACTTCTACCACGCCCACTTCCGGGGACTCGTGGTGCAGCTGACCGCGTACACGGGTGACCGTGGGCAGGCGCAGGACCTGGTTCAGGAGGCGTTCTGCCGGGCGTACGCTCGCTGGGACCGGATCGTCGGATACGAGGACCCCCTGGCCTGGGTACGCAAGGTCGCCTGGAATCTCGGGCACAACCGCTGGCGGCGACTGCGCACCGCCCAGACGTGGCTGCTGCGACAGCGGGAGACCCATGTCCCGGAGCCCAGCCCGGACCGGGTGGCTCTCGAATCCGCGTTGGCGACGTTGCCACCGAAGCAGCGGCGAGCAGTCGTTCTGCACTACCTCGCCGATCTGACGGTCGCGGAGATCGCCGCCCAGGAACAGGTCGCCGAGGGAACGGTCAAGTCCTGGCTACACCGGGGCCGGGCCGCACTCGCCAGCCAGCTACGCGACACCAACGAGGAGGTGCGGGATGTCTGAGCAGGAGGCCCTTGGCCTGGCCGAAGAGTTCGCCCGCTACCGCCGTACCGTGCTGGAGGAGGTCGAGGTGCCCGGGCCCGCCGCCGTCCGGCGGACGGTGCGCGGCCGCGGCCGTCGCCGGTGGGTGGCCACCACCGGGACGGCGCTCGCGCTGTTCGGCGGGTCGGCCCTCGGGTACGCGGCGATGAACGGGCCCGACCACCGGCCGGGTCCGGTCGAGCCGACGCCGACCAACTCGCCGGCACCCACACCGAGTGGCCCGCAGAGCCCGACCCTCAGCCCTTCCGCGCCAAGCGGCAGCCCCACCCCCGGCGCGCCCGATGGGCGATTCAGCAGGTCACAGTTGCTCGGCGCGTCGGTGACGCTGCCCGCGTGGCGGGCCGGGCGCGGCTGCCCGACGTCGGGGGTACGGATCTCCGGCGAGAACCGCGAGGGCGTCAACTGGCTCGTGGCACTCGACCACGGCGACGTCGACGGGGACGGGGCGGTGGAGACGGTGGCGCTCGTGCAGTGCGCGCTCGGCACCGGTGGCCCGATGCAGGTGGTCGCCTTCGACCGGGACGAAGCGGGAAAGGTCGTGACGCTCGGCCGCGTGGTCGCGACCACCATCGACAAGCCGCAGTGGCTGTTCGCACTCGACGTCGTGGACGACGGCACGGTCCGGGTGCAGGTCGGCGACATCGCTCCCGGGGGTGGCTGGAACGCCAAGTGGTCACAACGGCAGTGGCGCGGCTACCGCTGGAAGGATGGTGCTTTCACCCAGGTCTCCGGGCCGACGAGCTTCGGTCCGAACCCGAATCTGGCGGATGTCTCGGTCACCACCGGCGACCTCGTGCTGAGAGTTGCGGACGACGGTTCCCGGACGGGTACGGCCACGGTGCGGATCCGCAACCGGGGCACGGGCCCGGTCGCCAACCTGGCGCTGCGGTTGGGCGTGCCCGCGGTGGTGCGCGCGGACGTCGACGGGTGGGAAAGGTGCTCGGGTGTCCCCGAGACCATCGACCCGATCGTCTGCGGTCTGGGTCAGCTCGCCGCCGGGGCGGAGATACGGCTGGACCTGGACTTCCATGTGTTCAAGGGGGACACGGTGAGCACGGACAAGGCGGACGTGGAGGTCCAGCCGATGGACGGCGAACGTGACGTTCTGCCGGACGTCAGCAGAGCCGACAACCTGGTGCAGATGAAGATCGTCTACGGCTGACGGTCGCCGGCCGCGTCGTACGCCACGGGGCGTACGACGCGGCCGGGCTCCGGGTCACCAGGCGGGACGTTGCAGCAGCCCGACGAACTCGACCAGCAGCCGTTCCCGCAGCGCCGGCGCAGCGGCGTCCAGCAGCGTGTTCACCAGCGCCATCCGGTCCGGCGTCGGCGCGTCCCCACCACCGAGTCCGAGCCCACCGGCGAGCCCGGCGACCAGGTCCGGCGTGAGCGCGTCCGGCGTCAGCGACGTCGCCAACGCCACCAGCTCGGGCGGGAGGGCCACCGGACCGGCCGCGCGCGCGGCGGTCACCGCGGCGGCCAGGTCCGGCCCGAACTCGGCCACCCGGGGCGCGACCGAGGCGGTCACCGTGAGGTGCACGCTGGCCGGCAGCCCGGCGTACGACAGTTGGGGTTGGGTGTGCCAGCCACGCGCGGTCAGCTCGTCGACGAGCACGAACAGGTCGGGGCCGCCCTCGGTGGCGGTGAAGCAGACCACCGTGGACTCGGGCTCGGCCATCAGCCGCAGCCCGTCGACCGCCCGGACCGCGTCGGCCAGGCCGGCGACCGCTTCCCGGGTACGGGTGGCCAGCCGCAGGTAGCCGTCGTCGCCGAGGTGTCGCACTGTCGCGTACGCGGCGGCGATCGGCCCGCCCGACCGGGTGGACGCGATCACCGGGTTGATCATCGTGTAGCCGGGCCAGTCCGCGAACGCGAAGTACTGCGGGGCGCGCAGTCGGGCGTCACGGTGCAGCAGCACCGACACCCCCTTCGGCGCGTACGCGTACTTGTGCAGGTCCACCGAGATGGACGTGACCCCAGCGACGGCGAAGTCGAACGCCGGCACCGGCTCGCCGAGGCGGCGCAGGTAGGGCAGGGTCCAGCCGCCGAAGCAGGCGTCCACGTGGCAGCGCACCCCGGCGGCGGCCGCCGCGGCGGCGATCTCGGCGACCGGGTCCACCACGCCGTGCGCGTACGACGGCGCGGAGCACGCGACAAGCACCGTCTCCGGGCGGATCGCGGCGGCCATCGCGGCCGGGTCGGGGCGCAGCGTGTCCGGGGACACCGGCACGACGTCCAGCGCCACCCGCAGGTAGTGCGCCGCCTTGGCGAACGCGGCGTGGGCGGTCGACGGCACCACTATCCGGGGTGCGGTGATCTCCGGGTGCGCGTCCCGGGCCGTCTTGACGGCGAGGATCAGCGACTCGGTGCCGCCGCTGGTGACGCTGCCGACGACGTCCGGGGCGGTGGTGCCCGGGCCGGCGCCGAGCACGCGGCCGGCGGCGGCGACGAGCGCGTTCTCCATGGCCAGCAGTGAGGGGAAGGCGGTCGGGTCCAGCCCGTTGACGTGCGCGCTCTCCCGGTGGGCGGCGGCAGTCAGCTCGTCCAGCCCCGACACCGCCGAGTCGTAGACGTACGCGAACAGTTGCCCCCCGTGGGTCGGCCGGTCCCCGGCGCGCAACTGCCGAATCTCGGAGAGCGCGACGTCAGCGGCAATCCCGGGAGGCAAGACCCTGCTCTCGTCGATCATGGAGTTATGGTGCCCTTCTCGTGACTGTCAACGGCTTTCGTCCCCCACCACAACTCCATGATCGACCCCACTGTGGCGGGGGGTGGCGGCCAGGACGGCGGGGGTCAGGGTGTAGCGGCGCAGGAGGAGGACGGGTGGGGCCACCAGCAGGGCTGGGATCAGCGTGAAGCCGAGGAGGACACCAAGTCTCGCCGTGTCGGACTGGGCGGCTGCCGAGCCGGTGTCGGAGGAGACGTAGCCGCCGAGCTGCAGCACCAGCCCGTAGATGCCCGGCCCGAGCGCCAGGCCGAGGGTCTCCCCGGCGGTCCACAGGCCGGTGAAGACACCCGCCTGCCGTCGACCGGTGCGCGCCGTGTCGTACGCGATGCAGTCCGGCAGCATCGCCAGCGCGAAGACCTGCTGTCCGGCATACCCGACGCCGATCACCGCCACCACCAGGTAGACCGCGACCGGGGGCAGCACCGGCGCGGCGACCAGGGCCAGCGCCCCGGCGGCGAGGAGCAGCGAGCCGATCACCAGCGCGGCGCGCTTGCCCAGCCGGGCACCGACCCGCGTCCAGAGCGGCATCACCAGCAGCGCCGGCCCGACGAAGCAGACGAAGAGCAGGGTCGGCCCGCTCTGCTCGTCGCGCAGGATCTGCGCCGCGAAGTAGTTGACCCCGGCCAGGATCGTCGCCACCCCGGCGGACTGCACCACGAAGCAGATCAGCAGCGCCCGGAACGGGCGGTTGGCGCCGGCCACGGCGAGTTGGGCGCGCAGGGTCGGCTCGCTGTCGCCCGCCGTACCGGTGGGCGCGGCCCGGGTGCCGAGGAACGCGCCGAGGGCACCGAGGGCGATCAGCACCGCCACGAACAGCCCCATCCACCGGTGCCCGGCCACGCCGTCGCCACCGGCGGTCACCACCAGCGGAGCGATCGCGCCGGAGACCAGGATGGCCAGCGCCAGCACCGCGATCCGCCAGGTCATCAACCGGGTGCGCTCGGCGTAGTCGTCGGTCAGCTCGGCCGGCATCGCCACGTACGGCACCTGGAAGAAGGCGAACGCGGTGGCGGTGAGCAGGAAGGCGAACGCCACGTACGCGGCGGCGGCCGGCCCGTTGCCGAACGGCGCCGCGAAGATCGACGCGAACAGGACGGCGAGCGCGAGGCCGCCGACGAGCAGGTACGGCCGACGGGCACCCCAGGGCGAGCGGGTGCGGTCGGAGATCCGCCCGGCGACCGGGTTGACCAGCACGTCCCACGCCTTGGGGAGCAGCACCAGCAGGGCGGCCAGCCCGGCTGCCACACCGAGCGTGTCGGTCAGGTAGGGCAGCAGCAGCAGACCGGGCACGGTGCCGAACGCGCCGGTGGCCAGGGAGCCGAGCGCATAGCCGGCGTGCACCCGTCGAGGCAGCGAGCCGGCGCCCGGCGGCGTTTTCATGGGGCCGAATATTACTCACGTTGCGGTGTCGGTCACATCCCCTCCTGTGGTGATCAACCTGCCGACCCGTCGCGGACATCCGAACAGTCAGGTTGCCGGCAGCGGGGCCCGCAACCGCCTCCGCAGTCTCGGAGTGTTACCAGCGCCGAGGGCAGACCAGCCTGGCGGTGACGGGGGAGGGGCAGTGACGTCAACGATGGGAGCCCGCGCCAATGAGCCACCGGCGGTACGGACGGCCGGTTCGGCGGTCGAGAAGACGATCACCTTCGACGACTTCTACCACGCGCACTTCGGCAGCGTGACCGCCCAACTGTCGGCGTACACGGGAGATCTGGGCCACGCCCAGGACCTGGCCCAGGAGGCGTTCTACCGAGCACTGGCCCGCTGGGACCGCCTGGTCCGCTACGACGACCCGGTGGCCTGGGTCCGCAAGGTCGCCTGGAACCTGGCGAACAGCCGCTGGCGACGCCTGCGTACCGCCCGGAACCACCTGCTGCGACAACGGCGCACCGAGGCCGAGGTGGCCGGGCCGACACCCGACCGGGTCGCCATCGACGCGGCGCTGGCGCAACTGCCGCCCAACCATCGCCGCGCGGTCATCCTGCACTACCTGGCCGACCTGTCGGTCAGCCAGATCGCCGTGCAGGAGGGGGTGGCCGAGGGCACCGTCAAGTCGTGGTTGCACCGCGGCCGGACCGCCCTGGCCGCGCTGCTCGACGAGAACACCGAGGGGGTACGCGATGTCTGACCTCGATCCGCTGCTGCGCGAGCGGCTCGGCGCGTACCGCAATGACGTGATCAGCCAGGTCGCCGGTCCCGGTCCCGACAAGGCCCGGCAGCTCCTGCGCCGACGCCGACGGATGACGGCGGCGGCCGTCGCGGCGGCTGTCGTCCTGGCGGTGACCCCCGTCGTCATCAACGCCGCGCTGCACCCCGACCGGACCCCGCCGGTGCCGGTGGAGTCCATCCCACCGACGGCCCCGTCCACGCCGGCACCGCCGACGCCCACGCCGCCCGGGTCTCCGTCGCAGTCGCCGACGCCCAGCGCCACCGCCCCGACCGGCCCGGACGGGCGAATCAGTCGGGCGCAACTGCTCGCCACACCTGTCGACCTGCCGAGTTGGCCGGCGGGCATGGCAGAGGGCGGCTGCACCACCTCGAACGTCCGGCTGAAGACCAACACCAAGCAGACCTACGTGTCGGAGCTGGCCGACGACGAGTTCGAGTACGGCGACGTCGACGGCGACGGCGCCGACGAGACCATCGCCGTCGTCGCCTGCCGGTACGGGGAAGCGTCGGCGAAGCAGGTGGTGGCCTTCGAGCGGAACTCCGACGACCGGATCGTCACGGTGGGCAGGGTGGTCCGGACCGACGACGACTTCACCGACGTCCTCGCCGCGGAAATCACCCCGACCGGTTCGGTGCGGGTGACGGTGGCCGACATCGTGCCGTGTTGCGAGGTCCCCAGTTATCTCCGGCGGGAACAGGTACGGACGTACCGATGGGACGGGCAGCGGTTCGAGCAGACCGACGGCCCGACGAAGTTCGGCCCGGATCCCCGACTGACCAACCTGAGCCTCAGCATGACCCACGAGCTGGTCGACGTCCCCGGTACGGACGCCCGACGCAAACTCACCACGGTCTTCACGGTCACCAACGCCGGCCCGGTAGACGCGCCGCAGGTGGCGTTCCACAATATCGAGCACGGTGAACGGACGGGCGGAGACTGGGCCCGGTGCAAACCGGGACGGCTGTCGGACACGACCGAACCAGGGTGTCTGCTACCCGGCGTGCCGGCTGGTGAGTCGCGCCGCTACACGTTCGTCCAACTGGTACCCGGCCAGCCGGGTGCCGACGCCTCCACCCGGAGTTTCCGCGTCGTGCACGGCGACGCCCAGGACCGCTCGTGGCCCGACCTCAAACCAGACGACAACGTGGTGGCGTCCCCCATCCGGCTCTGAACACCATCGAGGTGCCCCGTCCCGGGCCGGGGCGGGGCACCCGTCCTGCCCTGGGGACGGGCCGCAGGTCGACGAGCCGAGCGGTGTCGCTCGGCGGCACCGCGTGCCCGACCACGCTGGTGGTCACGGCCGCTCCTGCGGCGACCAACCGGCCGCCGCGATGTCCACGCCCTCGCCGCGCAGCGGCGCCCCCTCGGCGCGCAGTCGGGCCCGCGCCTCCCGCTCGTGCCCCGGCGGCAGCCGACCGGCGGAGGTCACCACCCGGTGCCAGGGCACCGACCCGCCATGGCGGGCCATGATGTTGCCCACCAACCGCGCGGAGGTGCGACCCGAGCGCTCGGCGAGCGCGTCGGCCACCGCGCCGTAGGACATCACCCGACCCTCCGGGATCCGCTCGACCAGGTCGAGCACCGCCTCGACGTACTCGTCAGGAGTCACAATCCGCCACCATATGGGAAGGCCGCCGGGCGGTGCGGCCGTGACCACGCAGAATGGGCGGGTGCGCGACGCAGTCACGACGGCCCGGCGGGTCGTCGTCAAGATCGGATCCTCCTCGTTGACCACCGCCACCGGCGGGCTGGCGGACGAGCGCGTCGACACGCTCGTCGACACCCTCGGCCGGTTGGCAAGCGAGGGACGCGAGGTGGTGTTGGTCTCCTCCGGCGCGATCGCCGCCGGCCTCGCCCCACTCGGGCTGCCCCGACGTCCGCGCGACCTGGCCACCCAGCAGGCCGCCGCCAGCGTCGGGCAGGGCCTCCTGATCGGCCGGTACGCGGCCAGCTTCGCCCGGCACGGCCGCACCGTCGGGCAGGTGCTGCTCACCGTCGACGACGTGACCCGACGGGCGCACTACCGCAACGCGTACCGGACGCTGCGCAAGCTGCTCGACCTGGGTGCGGTGCCGATCGTCAACGAGAACGACACGGTCGCCACCCAGGAGATCCGGTTCGGCGACAACGACCGGCTGGCCGCCCTGGTGGCCGCGCTGGTGCACGCCGACCTGCTGGTGCTCCTCTCCGACGTGGACGCCCTCTGGACCGGCGACCCGGCCAACCCACACTCGACCCGGATCACCGAGGTCCGCGACGACGCGGACCTCACCGGGATCACCATCGGCGGGGCCGGCCGCTCCGGCGTCGGCACCGGCGGCATGGTGACCAAGGTCGAGGCCGCCCGGATCGCCACCGGCTTCGGCATCCCGGTGGTGCTCACCGCCGCCGACCTGGCCACCCGGGCGCTGGCCGGCGACCCGGTCGGCACCCTGTTCCATCCGCAGCGGCAACGCCCGACCGCCCGGCTGTTCTGGCTGGCGCACGCCACCTCGCCCCGGGGGCGGCTGCACCTCGACCCGGGCGCGGTGGCCGCCGTCGTCGGGCGGCGCAAGTCGCTGCTGCCGGCCGGCATCACCGCCGTCGACGGCACCTTCACGGCGGGCGACCCGGTGGACCTGGTCGACAACGCCGGTGCGTCGGTCGCCCGCGGGCTTGTCAACTACGACGCGGTGGAGTTGCCGGGGCTGCTCGGCCGGTCCACCTCCGAACTCGCCGCCGCCCTGGGCCCGGCGTACGAACGAGAGGTCGTCCACCGCGACGACCTCGTCCTGCTGTGAGGAGCGATCCATGAGTGAGCGCCAGCGAGCGAACCATCAACTCGGGGCAGCGGTGCCCGCGGGCGGCCCGGGGCGCAGCGGAGTGCCGGCATGAGCGTGAGCGAGCAGGCCCGACGGGCCCGGGACGCCGCCGCCGACCTGGCCACCGCCACCCGCACGGCGAAGGACGCCGCGCTGGCGGCGATGGCCGATGCGCTGGTGACGCGTACCCCGGAGATCCTGGCCGCGAACGAGACGGACCTGGCGGGCGGCCGGGAGGCCGGGCTGAGCGCGGCCGTGCTGGACCGGCTCGCCCTCGACGCGGCTCGGGTGGCCGGCATCGCCGACGCGCTGCGGCAGATGGCCGCGCTGCCCGACCCGGTCGGCGAGGTGGTCCGCGGCTCCACCCTGCCCAACGGGCTGGAGTTGCGCCAGATCCGGGTGCCGTTCGGGGTGGTCGGCATCATCTACGAGGCGCGGCCGAACGTGACGGTGGACGCCGCCGGGATCTGCCTGAAGTCCGGCAACGCGGCGCTGCTGCGCGGGTCGTCCTCGGCCGCGCACTCCAACGCGGCGCTGGTCGCGGTGCTGCGCGACGCGATCGCCGACGCCGGGCTCCCCGCCGACGCGGTGCAACTGCTCGACGCCAGCTCCCGCGACTCGGTCAAGGAGCTGATGCGCGCCCGCGGGCTCGTCGACGTGCTCATCCCGCGCGGCGGCGCGTCCCTGATCCGCACCGTGGTCGAGGAGTCGACAGTCCCGGTGATCGAGACCGGGGTGGGCAACTGCCACGTCTACGTGGACGCCGCCGCGGATGTGGCGAAGGCCCTCGCGGTGACGCTGAACGCCAAGACCCAGCGCCTGTCCACCTGCAACACCGCCGAGTCGCTGCTGGTGCACGCGGGCGTCGCCGACGCGTTCCTGCCGCCGATGCTCGCCGCGTTCGCCGAGGCCGGGGTGACCGTGCACGGCTCCCCCGAGGTCGCCGCGTACTCCACCGCCGTGGTCCCGGCCACCGAGGAGGACTACGCCACCGAATACCTGTCCGCCGACATCTCGGTCGCGGTGGTCGACTCGCTGGACGCGGCAGTCGCGCACATCCGCCGCTTCGGCACCGGACACACCGAGGCCATCCTCACCGACTCCGCGAGCGCGGCCCGCGAATTCGTCGCGCGGGTGGACTCGGCCGCGGTGATGGTGAACGCCTCGACCCGCTTCACCGACGGGGGCGAGTTCGGGTTCGGCGCGGAGATCGGCATCTCCACCCAGAAACTGCACGCCCGAGGCCCGATGGGCCTACCCGAGCTGACCAGCACCAAGTACGTCGTAACCGGAGAGGGCCACCTACGCTGAACCCGCCCCGCGGGGGTTGGTCAGGCTTGTGGGGTGGGGCGGGCGGCGCGGATCACGGACAGCGTGGCGTGTACGTCGAACTGGTGGCCGTCGTCGCTCTCCCAGCCGCCGTCGGTGCGTTGCGTCTCGGTCAGCCGGCGTAACGCCCGCACCAGGATCCAGTCCTGTGCGTCGATGCCGGCGCGGCGCAGAGTGGCCGCCAGCCACGCCACGTTGCCCGGGGACATCTTCGGCATCCGTTCGGCGAGCACCACCTGGATCCGCGCCGACTCCTGGAACATGTCCTGCCGGTGCAGCACCGCCGCGCTCAGCCAGCCGGCGGCCAGGAACGACGGCCAACTACCGTCCGGCCGCAGCCGCACGACGAGCGAGTGGGCCGCCGCCTGCACCACCCCGGCGTACGCCCCGCCGACCCGATGGTCGAGGGGACCCGAGGCGCGGGCGTCCAGACCGGCGACGGTGAGCCAGAAACCGGCGTTGGCCGACTGGAGGAAGCCAGCCTCCGGATCGCCGGGCCGAGCCCACTCCGGAGCCGAGTGGGCAAGCGACGCGTCCTCGTCCCAGCCACCGTCGGCCTGCTGCCGGGACGCCAACCAGTCCAGTGCGCGGCGAGCGGCCGGACGACCGAGCGCGCCCAGGTCGTCCAGCTCGGCGAGCCGGAAGCAGGTGGCATCGATCGAGGCGACTTCGCCGCCCCAGGTGGCCGGCCAGCCGCCGTCGGGTGACTGGCCGACCTCGGCGATCTCCAGCAGCTCGACGGGCACGGCCGTGCCGTTGCGGAGCCAGGAGAGGCGGGCGCGCTCCACCGCGTCTCCGTGCGCCACGACGAACCCGATCGCGGCTTCCATGTCGACCACGACGGAGACGCTACCTGCGCAGACGCGATGCCGCCTCGGAGAATCGGCCAGCCCGGAGTGACTGCGTCGCTCCGGTCAGCGGGCTACTCGGCCTCACCCGCGTCGATTCGCCGGCTGCCCGGGGAGGGGCGCGGGCCCGGCCGAGCCGGCGCGGCACGCCGGTCCGCCGAGGCGGCGCGGTGTGCGCCGCCCCGGCGGACGTCGGTCAGTACGCGGGCAGCGACGGGTCGATCTGCTTGATCCAGGAGAGCACGCCGCCCTGTACGTGCACGGCATCCTTGAAGCCGGCCGCCTTGAGGGCGGCGAGCGCCTCCGCCGAGCGGACGCCGGACTTGCAGTGCAGCACGATCTGCCTGTCCTGCGGCAGCTTCGCCAGCGCCTCGCCGGAGATGATGTCGCCCTTGGGGATCAGCGTGGAACCGGGGATGCGGACGATCTCGTACTCGGCCGGCTCCCGGACGTCGACCAGGAAGATGCCCTTGCCGGCGTCCTGCCATTCCTTGAGCTCCAGTGCGGTGATGGTCGAGTCGAGCGTCGCCTCCTGGGCCTCCTCGGAGACCGCGCCGCAGAAGTCCTCGTAGTCTTCCAGCAGGTCGGTGACCGTCGGGTTGTCGCCGCAGAGCGCGCAGTTCGGGTCCTTCCGGACCTTGATCTTGCGGTATTCCATCTCCAGGGCGTCGTAGACCATCAGCCGGCCGACCAGCGGCTCACCGATGCCGGTCAGCAGTTTGATCGCCTCGTTCACCTGGATGGAGCCGATCGAGGCGCAGAGCACGCCGAGCACGCCGCCCTCGGCGCAGGACGGGACCATGCCGGGCGGCGGCGGCTCCGGGTAGAGGCAGCGGTAGCAGGGGCCGTGCTCGGCCCAGAACACCGACGCCTGGCCGTCGAAACGGTAGATCGAGCCCCAGACGTACGGCTTGCCGAGCAGCACCGCCGCGTCGTTGACCATGTAGCGGGTGGCGAAGTTGTCGGTGCCGTCGACGATCAGGTCGTACTGGGCGAAGATCTCCTTGACGTTCTCGCGGTCGAGTGCGGTGTTGTGGATCTCCACCTGGACCAGGGGGTTGATCTCGCGGATCGACGCGGCGGCGGACTCGGCCTTGGACCGGCCGATGTCGGACACGCCGTGGATGATCTGACGCTGGAGGTTGGACTCGTCGACGGTGTCGAAGTCGATGATGCCGAGCGTGCCGACACCGGCCGCGGCAAGATACATGAGGGCGGGCGAGCCGAGGCCACCAGCGCCGACGCAGAGCACCCGGGCGTTTTTCAGCCGCTTCTGCCCGGTCACCCCGACATCCGGGATGATCAGGTGGCGTGAGTAGCGGCGGATCTCGTCAACTGTCAGCTCGGCGGCGGGCTCGACGAGCGGGGGCAACGACACGGTGGACTCCCCGGGATCGGCGGTGTGAACCGCGCCATTGTTGCTCGGGGGAGCCCCGCTCGGCCATGAGGGACGACACTGGTCCGCGATGCGGGAGCGGGAATAACCGACGACCCCGCCGATCAGGGGACGATGTCACCCGCGTAGCGACGTCCGTCGACGTACGGCCAGGCGTTGGCGACGCAGCCGTGCAGGCCGTACGTCTGCTGTTGCATCACCGGGGCGGGCTCCCCCGGGCCGGGGCAGGCCTCGTGTTCCTCGCCGAACTCGTGGCCCACCTCGTGGTTGATCACGTAGGTGCGGTAGGTGTCCAGCGGGGCACCGTAGTCGGGGACCGCCTCCATCCAGCGGGCCAGGTTGATGATGACCCGGCCGGGCAGGCGGCAGGAGGTGTAGCGCTCGGTGGTCAACCCGCCCTCGGCGCACATCCGCTCGGACGTGACCGGGGTGGCGAGGTAGATGGTGAAGTCCGCCGCCCCGGCGTCGGCCACCCGTTGCACCCGCAGTTCGTCGGAGGCGATCCAACTGCGCTTGTCGGTCAGCACCTCGTCCACCTTGGCGGCGAACGCGTCGGCGTCCTGGCCGGCGCCACGCTCGACCACCACCCGGTAGCGACGCAGCGGCCCGTCCGTACCCCGCACGGTCGTCTCACCGTCGGCCACCGTGAAGCGTCCCGCTCCGACGGAGGGGTAGCTGCTGGGCGTGGGGTGCGCGAGCCCTCCACCGCCGTGGCCCATCTCGCCCTGGGTGATGGCGACGGGAGGCTCGGCTGACGGGTCACCGCCCCGGTTCAGTGTCACGCCGATGCCGACGGCGAGCACGAGCAGGCCGAGCAGCAGGGTGCGGCGACGTCGCCGGTGCATCCGGACGAGCGTGGGACGCGCACCCTCGTACGCCGGCCGGTCGGGCGGCGGCAAGGGCGGGCCGTAAGGGGACGACGGCGTCATGATGTCGAGCCTGCCAGATTATTCGGGCATATCTCCGTTTTTGCCGCTATTCACGCAAGACGCCTGATGGTGTACGTCGGCCGGCCGCTCGCTCAGAGGGCCGGACCGGCGTAGCGGCGCCCGTCCAGGTACGGCCAGGGGTTGACCCGGCACCCGTTGAGGAAGAGCGTCTGCTGCATCATCACCGGCGCTGGCCGGCCCGCACCCGGGCAGCGCTCGTGCCGGTGCCCGAGTTGGTGACCCACCTCGTGGTTGACCACGTACGTCCGGTAGACCTCCAGCGGCACGCGGGCCGAGACGAGGTGCGGCACGGACAGCCGCCACCGATCCAGGTTGATGATCACCTGACCGGGCGCGCGGCAGGACGTGTACGGCCGACCGTCGACCCGGATGTCCACGCCGCCCCTGGCGCACATCTGACCCGCCGTGCGGGCGGTGGCCAGGTAGACGGTGAAGTCGCGCGGCGCGCCCCCCGGCACCTGTTGCAGCCGCAGGCTGCCGCTGTCCACCCAACTGCCCGGCCCGGCGAGCGCCACCTGGACCGCCTGCGCGAAGTCCGCGACGACCTCGTTGCTGCCCGACTCCACCGCGACCCGGTAACGCCGCAGCTCACCCGCGCGACCCAGCACCGGGCCGGAACGGGCGTCGTAGCCGAATGTGCCGGCACCGGCGCTCGGCACCGGCCCGGGCGCCCGCAGCACCGGGGACGGGGACGGGGACGCGGCGGAGGGCGACGGGCCGCCCGACGGCGGCAGCGGCGCGGCGACCAGCGGTGCCGGCGTGGCGACCTCGTCGGCGGCCAACCAGTCGGCAGCGGGCTTCCCACCCGGCCCCTCGGCGATCACGGTCACCGCCGCGCCGATCGCCACCACCACCGCCACCAGTTGGGCGAGCAGCGCGAACCGTCGCCGACGGCGTGCGGAGGAGCGGGCTGAGCTGGGCATCCACCTCAGCCTGCCAGATCGGGCCGTCCGGTGGTGTCCCCCGTTTCGGCGAGCAGACCGACCACCGCCCGGGCAACCAGGCGGGGGACCTCCAACTGCGCCACATGCCCGACGCCGTCGAGCATCATCAACCGGCTGTCCGGGATGACCCGGGCGGTCTGCGGCGCGACCCGCACGTCGACAAGACGATCCTGCCGGCCGCCCACCACCAGGGTCGGTGCGCGTACCGCCTCGGCGAGTCGCCACAGCGACCCCGGCCCCGGCAGGTACGCCCGCAGGAAGCTGGAGACCAGTCCACGGAACGTCCGGACGTACGCGGCGGCGTAGTGCTCCGCCTCGTACCGCACCCGGATCTCCTCCAGTGCCTCAGCCCGGCGCTGGTCGCAGATCCGGCTCAGATCCGCGACGCAGGCCTCCAGCACCTGCTGGGCCATCACCTCGGGAGCGAGTTGGGTGAGGTGCCGGGCGACCAGCCGCTCGCCGCGCGGAATGGCGAGCACCGGCAGCATCCGCCCCTGCAACGAGCGGCGGAAGTCGAGAAACGGCAGGGCCGGCGAGATCAGGGTGAGGGTACGGACCAGGTCCGGCCGGAGCCCGGCGACCTGGACCGCGACCGCGCCGCCCAGCGAGTTGCCGAACAGGTGCACCGGGCCCCGGCCGGTGTGCTCGATCCAGCGGACGACCAGATCCGCGAAGGCCGGAATGGTGTAACGGGGACCCGGCTCGCTACGACCGAAGCCGGGCAGGTCGATGGCCTGACCGTCCAGCCGGTCGGCGAGCAGCCCGGCCAGGTCGGTCCAGTTCTGGGACGACCCGCCCAAACCGTGCACATACAACGCCGGTTCCGCACCCGCGGCGGTGGCCGGGGTGTCCCGCACGTACGTGACCAGGCCGTCGAGGCGGACCTCCCGGCCCGGCCACGGCGGCGGGACCTGGTGGTCGGGGAGCAGGTGGTCCGGCCAGAGGGTGGCGCTTCTCATCGTTCCAGTCTGCCCCGTTCCACTCAGGACAGCAGGGCCTCCAGCCGACGGTTCACCGCCGCCAGCGTCGCCCGGACCACCGCCTGCCGTGGATCACCGGCGACCAGAGCCGAGCCGGCGAGCTGCTCGACCCAGCCGGCGCAGACGAGCAGCACCACCACGGTGGCCACCTCGCAGTTGCCGAAGGGCACCACCGCGGCGTGCTCGACGAAACAGCGCCCGCGTTCGGCGTTGTCGGCGTCGCGCAGCAACTCGTCCACCGCGGCGGCCGCCGCCACCGCGCAGAGCCGCAGCACGTAGCCGTCCACCGCCGGCCCGGTCGCGTACCCGGAGGCACTGTCGCCGTCGGCCAGCAGCCGGACCTCCACGTTCGCGTCCAGGCCGAAGGTGCTCACCTGCACGTGGTCGATCACCACCCGCGGCCCCGGCGTGCCGCCGGTGTCCAGCGGTCGGGACGGCGCCGACTCCGTCGTGGTCACCTGACCACCGGAGTACGACGTACCGAGCGTCGCCGGGCTGCCGGTCGCGGCACCGGCCGGTGCGGCCGAGACCGATCCCGGTTCCTCGACCGTGGCGCGACCCCGGTGTGGCGCGTTCGGTCGGCGGCGGCGTGTGGTGTCCGTGCCGGTCGACTGCTCCGAGCCGGCCGGTGTGGCCTCCACCGGGGCACCCGCCGGATGGGCGGGTGCCGTCGGCTCGGTTGCCCGGACGTCGGCGGCGCGTGGATCCGGACCGGCGTCGCGGAGGGCTGCGCCCAGGGGCTCCGCCGTACGCCGCTCGGCGGGTCGGGGCTCGGCCAGGCGTCGGCGAACCGGCGGGGGTGGCGTGGTGGGCAGGCCGGGCACGTTCTGCGGGGCGGCGGCCAACCCCATCCGCTCCTGGAGCAGCCGGGCCACCTGTCGGCTCACCTCGGCCGGGTCGGCGCCGTCGGCCAGGTCCAGTCGCAGACTGTGTGCCCCTGCCGGGGTGCGGCGGAGCGCCGCGTCGCGGACACCGGCGACCTCCCGAACGGCGTCCAGGATGGCGTTGACGTCGAACCCCTCGGGGCGCTCCCGCAGCGGGGCTGGTTCGTCGTCACGGCGCAGGTGGGTGGCGATACGGGCGAGTTCCGGGGTTTCGGCGGGTGGCTCCACGGCTGGCGGCTCCGGCACGACGGGCACGTCCGGTTCCGCGGGGACGCGCTGCGGCAGCACCGCCGCCCTCGGGTCTGGTTGTCGGCCGTCGTCGGCCGGCTCGGTCGACGACGTCGGGTCGGGGGCGGATCGGCGAGCCGCGTAGGGCGAGGTGGAAGCGCCTGCGGGCCGATCCCGACGCCCGGACCCACTCAAGGCGGAGGGCGGGACCGCCGCGGTGGGGGACGACGCGGCGTCGGCGGATGATGGCGCGGTCGAGCGGGGTGGTGCGAGGGGAGGTTCGGGTGTCGCCGGTCGGAGCCGGAACGGTGCGGCCGGCCGGATCTCGGGCCGGGGCAGCCCGGACGGCTCGCCCGCGGCGCCGCCGCCAGTGCCGCTGGACTGGCTGGCCGGCCAGGAGGGGCGCTCGGCGGGCGCGGGCGGGATCCGGCCCTCGGACCAGTCCGGCCGCTCGGCCCGTGGGCCGCTCGCCGTCGGCGAACCGCCGGCCCAGGAGGGGCGCTCCGCTACCAGGGGCGGGGGGCCCGCCGGGGCCGGGGGCGCGTCAGACAGCGTGGGAGTCGACCCGGCCGGTGCCGGGGGTGGCGGGTCGGTCGGGGCGGCGCCGGAGACCCAGGAGGGCCGCGTCGGCGGTGCGCTCGTCGGTGTCGGGTCGGGCCCGCCGGCCCAGGTCGGCAGCACCGGAGGGACGATCGTCGGCGTCGGATCGGACCCGACAGCCCAGGACGACCGCGCCGGCGGCGCGCCGGCGGGCTCGGCGTCGGACCCACCGGCCCAGGACGACCGCGCTGGCGGCGCTGCGCTGGACTCGGGGTCGGACCCACTACCCCAGGACGAGCGCGCTGGCGGCGCACTGGTGGGCTCGGGGTCGGACCCGCCAGCCCACGATGGTCGTACCGACGGAGTGTTGGTCGCCGCCTCGGACCCGCCGGCCCAGGACGGTCGTGCCGGCGGGACGCTCGTCGGCGTCGGATCGGACCCGCCGGCCCAGGACGGCCGCGCTGGCGGCGCGCTGGCGGGCTCGGGGTCGGACCCGCCAGCCCACGACGGCCGTACCGACGGAATGTTGGTCGCCGCCTCGGACCCGGCGGCCCACGACGGTCGTGCCGGCGCGTTGGCCGGGTCGGATTCCCCGGCCCAGGACGGCCGCACCGGAGGGACGCTCGTGGGCCCGGGGTCGGACCCGCCGGCCCAGGACGGGCGGTCGGCTCGGGGTGCCCCGGTTGCCTCGGACCCGGCCCAGGAGGGGCGGTCAGCCGGCGGGCCGCTGGTCGGCGTGGGGCCGCTGGCCCAGGAGGGGCGCTCGGCGACCGGCGGTGTCATGCCTGCCGAGGACACCGGCGGCCCGCTGGTAGGGGACGGGTCGGCGGGCGGAACGGCGGCCGGCGCGACCCAGGACGGGCGATCGGACGGCGGCGAGCTGATCGGATTGGTGGGGCGCACCGGCGTGGCATCGGACCCGGACCCACCCCGGACCGGGTCGTACCCGCGGGGCCGATCGGCACGCACCGGCTCGTACGGGCGAGGCGACTCGGCGCGCACCGGCTCGTACGGCCGGTGGGGCTCGGCGACCCAATCCGGCGTGGACTCGTCCCGGGCAGCGGGGGCAGCCGGCTCGTCGTCCTGGCGGGACCAGGGCGGAGCCCACCCGCCACCTGAGCTCGGGCGGTTCCAGTTCGGCCCCGACCAGTCCGGCTCGATGGTCGACGATTCCCCGGCGCGCTGCGTTTCCGCTGGCCGGGAGCTGTCCCCGGCGCGGCCTGGATCGGTCGCGTCGGCGTGCCCGGCCGGCCCGGACGTGCGGCCCGGTGCTGGCGCCTGCTCCGGTGGGAGCGGGTCCCGCCAGTCGCGTGGCGCGACCGGGTCGTCGGCGGCCAGCCGCTCGGTGGTGGGTGCGCGGAAGCCGGGCGGCACCTCGAAACCCGACGCGGCGGTGCCGACGGGCGGCACCTGGACGGCCGGCGGCGCCGAGGTGGGCAGGCCGGGCTCGGCCCAGCGGGCACGGTGGGTGGCCGGATCCACGGTGGAGCGGGTGGCGGGGCCCGTGTCGAGCTCGCCGGCCCCCTGCTCCAGCGCGGGCGCGGGGCGTTGGGCGGGCACCACCAGCCGATCCTCGGGCACCCCGGGCCGACCCTCCGCGGGCAGCCCGGGCGGGGCGCTCACCGGCGTGGGGTGCCCTGCGGATGGTTCGAGGCCGGGATGGCGGACGCCGTTGGCGTCGTCCGGGTGGCGCACGCCGTTGGCGTCGTCCGGGTGGCGCACGCCGTTGGCGTCGTCCGGGTGATGCACGCCGTTGGCGTGGTGGCCGTTGGCGCGGGCCGGCGGAGCGAGGTCACCCGGCTGCCCGACCAGGGGCGACGGCAGGTCGCCGTGTCGACTGGAGGAGGTGCGCCAACCGGACGTGGGGTCGGGTTGCCAGCGCGGCGCCTCGTCTCGGGCATCCTCGCGATCGGCGGCTCGGGGCCACCCACCCGCCGGGGGCGCCCACCCGCTGACGGGACGGCCCGGGTCGTCGTGCTGACCCGCTCCGTCACCGTGCTCTCCCGGGGTGGCGGCTCCGGGTTGCCCTGTTTCACTCACCGCGCGCTCCTTGGTCGCCCCCGCTGAGGCTACCGTGTGCCGAGAGTGGCGATAAGTTACAGCGGCGGAGCATTTCCACGACGGGGGTCACGGGCCTCGCCCGGTCTGGGGGGAAAATGCCGGCTCGTACGGAGAACTCGGAGGATCCCATGACCGCTGCGGGGAACGGTGCACAGACCGCCGGCCGGCCCACCCGCCTGCCCCGCTCCGCGCGCCGTAAGCAGCTTCTCGCTGCGGCGCAGGAGGTGTTCGTCGCGCAGGGCTACCACGCCGCCGCGATGGACGACATCGCCGAGCGGGCCGGGGTTTCCAAGCCGGTGCTCTACCAACACTTTCCCGGAAAGATGGATCTCTACCTGGCGTTGCTCGACACGCACTGTGACGCCATCGTCGCTCAGGTGCAGGATGCGATGCGCGGCACCAGCGACAACAAGGAGCGGGTCAGCGCGTCGGTGCGCGCGTACTTCGACTTCGTCGACCACGAGAGCGAGGCCTTCCGCCTCGTCTTCGAGTCGGACCTGCGCAACGACCCGGCGGTGCGGCAGCGGGTGGAGCGGGTCGAGCAGGGTTGCATCGCGGCGATCACCGACACCATCATCTCGGACACCGGCGTGAGCCGGGCCCACGCCGAGCTGCTCGCCTCCGGGCTCGTCGGCGCGGCGGAGACGGCCGCGCAGTTCTGGCTGGCCGGTGGCCGTCAGGTGCCGAAGGCCGAGGCCGAGGCGTTGGTGGCCGCGTTGTCCTGGCGGGGCATCGCGAGCTTCCCGCTGCAAGGTGAGTCAGCCTGACCGCCGACCCCGTGATCGGATAGCCTTCGCAGGGCGGTTCTTTCGCCCCAGTTGAGGAGGCACAGTGGAGGTCAAGATCGGCGTGCAGTACGCGCCGCGTGAGCTGGTACTGGACAGCGCGCAGTCGCCGGCCGAGATCGAGCAGATCGTGACCGACGCCTTCGCCGGTAACGGCGGCACGCTCTCCCTGACCGACGAGAAGGGCCGACGGGTCATCGTGCCGATCGAGAAGATCGCCTACGTCGAGATCGCCGAGGCGTCGTCCCGCTCGGTCGGCTTCACCGTCCGCTGACCGGTCCGGCCATCGCGGCAGGTCGGCGTTGGCCACCTGCCGCGGGCCGGCCCCGGCCTGGTGCGCCGCTCAGCGGGCCGCCGGTGACCCGCACGGGGTACGCCCCACCCCTCTTCCCTGTGACACAAGTCACGATCGTGGCCCCCGCGTGGCGTCTGGCCGGCGGGGAATCGGGACGAAGCCATGCCTGTTCAGGTAGCATGGAGCAGTTGCCGTGGGCGCCGATCTGATCGAAGCTCAGCCCGCGGCGCGCGTGCGGCCCGGTCCGGCTCGGCAATCTGCCGCCGACCGTGTGGCCCGCGTCATACCGATCGCGCCCTGAGGACATGACGGGCGCACCCACGAGAGGGCACCCCCACATCCACATGAGCGAGCTGACTCAAGATTTGCTGGACGGCCAGGAACTGGCCCCCACCGCCCCGGTTCGACCGGAGGCCCCCACGTTCGCCGCACTCGGCGCCCGCGCCGAGACCGTCGAGGCCCTGGCCTCGGCCGGCATCACCCGCGCGTTCGCCATCCAGGAGTACGCGATCCCGATCGCGCTGCGCGGCGTCGACCTGATCGGTCAGGCGCCCACCGGCACCGGCAAGACCCTCGGCTTCGGCGTGCCACTACTGGACCGGGTCTTCGCGCCGGGCGAGGGCAGCGACGGCGTCCCCCAGGCGCTGGTCGTGGTCCCCACCCGTGAGCTGGGCATCCAGGTCGCCAAGGACCTGGCCGCCGCTGGCCGGACGCGCGGCGTCCGGGTGCTGCCGATCTACGGCGGCGTGGCGTACGAGCCGCAGATCGACGCGCTGCGCAAGGGCGTCGAGATCCTGGTCGGCACCCCGGGCCGTCTGATGGACCTGCAGAAGCAGAAGCACCTCCGTCTGGACCGGGTGCACGCACTCGTCCTCGACGAGGCCGACCGGATGCTCGACCTGGGCTTCCTCGACGACGTCGAGAAGATCCTGGCGATGCTCCCGGAAGACCGCCAGACGATGCTCTTCTCGGCCACCATGCCGGACCCGATCGTCACCCTGTCCCGGCGCTTCCTGCGCCAGCCGATGACGATCCACGCCGGGCACACCGCCGAGACCGGCCCGTCGCCGCAGACCCAGCAGCTGGTCTACCGCACCCACTCGATGAACAAGGTCGAGGTGGTGGCGCGCATCCTCCAGGCGGAGGGGCGTGGGCTGACCATGATCTTCACCCGGACCAAGCGGGCCGCCGACCGGGTCGCCGAGGACCTCGACTTCCGCGGGTTCGCGGTCGCCGCGGTGCACGGTGACCTCGGCCAGGGTGCCCGCGAGCGGGCGCTGCGGGCCTTCCGGGCCGGCAAGATCGACATTCTGGTCGCCACCGACGTGGCGGCCCGCGGGCTGGACGTCACAGGCGTCACCCACGTGATCAATTACGACTGCCCGGAAGACCAGGACACCTACACCCACCGGATCGGTCGCACCGGCCGGGCCGGCGCCACGGGCGTCGCGGTGACCTTCGTCGACTGGGACGACATGCCGCGCTGGCGGATCATCGACAAGACCCTCGGTCTGGAGATGCCGGAGCCGCCGGAGACGTACCACACGTCCCCGCACCTCTACACCGACCTGCACATCTCCACCGAGGTCAGCGGCACGCTGCCCACCGGCGAGCGCACCCGGGCCGGGCTGTCCGCCGAGATCGAAGAGGATCTGGGTGGCACGACCCGCTCCCGCCGGGGCGACAGCGGTGGTCGGGGTCCCCGACGCGGTGAGAGCCGTGGCGAAGGGCGGGGCGAGGGCCGCGGTGAGCGCCGCGGTCGGGGTGACGGTCGCCGGGACCGTTCCGACTCCGGCACGCCGGCCGTCGCCGAGGCGCCCATTGCCGACGCTGCCGAGGAAGGCACCCGTACCCCCCGCCGCCGGCGTCGCCGCCGGGCCGGCGAGGCGGTCGGGAGCGAGCCGACCGCGGTGATCTCCGCGGACGCCGGCCCCGCCGAGCCGGTCACCGCGTCCGACGGCGAGCCGTCGAAGCCGCGCCGCCGTCGCCGCCGTCGTGGTGGCGGTTCCGATTCGGGTACGCCGGCCGAGGCGACCGCCGACTGACCACCAGCCACACCTGACATCCCCCGCACCGCCTCGCGCGGTACGGGGGATGTTCCCTTCTCCCACCCCACCTGCCGAAGATGGAACGATGCCGCAACCACTGGACGCCGCCCTGACCGAGGTTCGGGCGCTGCTGCTCGACCCCGCGCTGACCCGGGCGGTCGCCGCCGGACGTCGACGCGGCCGCCGCCCCACCGTTGAGCGGGCCGAACTGCGGCCGGTGCGGCTCAAGGCCGGCCCCCGGATGCAGATCACCACGTCCGACGGTGCCCGCCCGTACACTCGCAACCTCGCCTCCGGCCCCGAGGCCGCCGCGGCGATCGACGAACTGCTCGCCGAGCCGTTCGGCAACTGGCACGTCGAGACAGCCGACGCGACCCTCCAACTGCGGGTGACCAAGTCCGGCGAGGCACAGGTGCACCGAGCCGCGACGTCCCGGCCGGCGGCGACGCCCACCGGAAACGACCGGACGAAGGAATACCTGCTCGACCCGGGTGACCCGATCTTCGCGGAGATCGGCGGGTCGGCGGCCAAGCGCCGCCAGGTGGACGCGTTCCTCCGTGCCCTCGCCGCGACCCTGCCCGACGAGCTGACCGGGCCGCTGCGGGTGGTCGACCTGGGCTGCGGCAACGCCTACCTGACGTTCGCCGCGTACCGCTACCTGTCCGGCCGAGGGCTCGACGTCCAGCTGATCGGCGTGGACGTCCGGGAGGACCAGCGGCGGCGCAACACCGAGTTGGCGCAGCGACTGGGCTGGGCCGACCGGATCAGCTTCGTGGCCGGCACGATCGCCGACGCCGTCGTCGACCCCGCCCCCGATCTGGTGCTGGCGCTGCACGCCTGCGACACCGCCACCGACGAGGCGCTCGCCCGAGCGGTGCGCTGGGAGGCCCGCTGGGTGCTGGCCGCGCCGTGCTGCCACCACGACCTGGCCAAGCAGCTCCGCGCCCACCCCGCCCCGACCCCGTACGACCTGCTGACCCGGCAGGGCATCCTCCGCGAACGCTTCGCCGACGTGCTCACCGACGCGTTGCGCGCCAGCTTGCTGCGGGTGCACGGGTACCGGGCCGAGGTGGTGGAGTTCGTGGACTCCCAACACACGCCGCGCAACCTGCTGATCCGCGCCCGCCACACCGGCGTCGAGGCGACCGAACCGCAGCGCGCGGAATACCGCGAGCTGGTGGAGCAGTGGCAGGTCACGCCCCGGCTGGCGACGCTGCTGGCCACCGACGGTGAACCGACCACCCCGCAGCCCGCGATCTAGTCGGCACCTTAGCGACGCCGTTCGCCGTCGCCGCGACGATCCCGATCGCTGGTGCGCTCGCCACGGTCGAGGATCGTCACCCGCTCGCCACCGCCACGCTGGCCGGCCCGCCCGCGGTCGGCCGGTACGGTGGGGAACGGCACCACCTTGCCCGCGCTCTCGGCGTTGCCGGCGGCGGCGAAGGCGTTCCAGGAGATGTCGACGAGCAGCCTCTTCACCTCCGCGTGCCGGATGGCGGCGTTGTGTTGCAACGCCATCCGGGCGCCCAGCACCACGCCGACAAGCGTGCTGGTGATCGCACCGGTGGCCGCCAGCACCTGTTGGCCGGTCGCGGAGTCGGCGCGGAGCACCATCACCAGCAACCAGATCCAGAACGCGGCGGCGAAGACGCCGGCCTTGGCGACGAAGAAGAGGCTCACCGCACCGGGCTGGTACGGCTGGGGGCGGCTCGAGTCGGCCATGGTGCTCCTCGGCGGTGGTCCGGTCGAACACGGCGGGCGGTCAGACGCCAGGTCGGGGCGGGCACCGAGCCTAGTAGAACAGTGATGATGATCGCTCGGTGTGAGTTGCGGTCGGTACACATCCTGGCGGAGAAAAAGTCTCACCCACGGGACAGTTTGTGCGCTCAGTCAATGGTTTCGGCCCTCGGGCGTACTACCCTCGGAAGGCGCATCGTCCCGGTGCTCCGGCAGGGGGGAAAGTCACACAGGGATGGGATCAGCCGACGCAACACCGCAGATGGCCTTCGCCCGCTTCGTCCGGCGCGCCATCGACGACGCTCGCGACGAACGTGGCTGGACCGTGACCGATCTTGCCGCACACACGGGCGTGGGCCGCTCCACCGTGTTTCGTTGGCTCGCCGGTGACTGGCAGGACTACCCCGAGCTCGCCAAAGTCCGCGGCTTCTGCGCCGCACTGGACCTGCCGGTCGCTGCCGCGTTCCGCGCGCTCGGCCTGCCCGACGCCGGCCCCACGCCCCGCCGACGTCAGGACGACGGCCCCGTCGAGGCCGACGTCCGGGCCATCCTCGATCGACTGGCCGACCCAACGGTCCCCGCCGAGGAGAAGCACCACATCCGCGACCTGCTCCGCTACCTAGCCCGCCGCCCCATCCGCCGAGCCGGCTAACCCCACCCACCCCCACCCACCCCCACCCACCCCCACCCCCACCCCTCACGCGTTGATCATGAGGTTATTGCCGCGACACGCCGACGCGATTGGCAATAACCTCATGATCAACGGGCCGGGCGCGGGCCGGGCGCGGGCCGGGCGCGGGTTAGGGGACTGTGGTGGTGAACTCGGCGGTGTGGACCTTGGTGCCTACTCGGAAGTCCAGGTAGAGGCGGTAGCGGCCGGGGCCGGGGGTGGCCAGCCAGAACTTGATCTGACCGTTTACCAGCTCGGTCTCCGGGTGCACGTGCAGGTAGCCGAGGTCGCCCTCGCGTAGCGCCACCAGGTGCCCGTACGCCCCGAGGTAACGCTCCAACGGCGCCGCACCGTCTGCACTGTCGACTCGGAAGGTCAGCGGCACGCTCGCCCCGACCTGCGGAGTGCCCTGGAAGCCGACGGTGAACCCGTCCACCGTCGTCGAGGTGGCCGGTGCGGGCAGCGGCCGAGGCTGGTAGCCGCCGGGCACGACCAGGTCCGTGCCGAGGGTCACCGCGGTCTGCGCGCCGTTGTCGGCGACCACGGTGAAGTCGGCGTACGCGCGCCAGACACCGGGCTGCGCGAGGGTCAACGGCACCGACCAGGTGCCGTCCGCCGCCATGGTCGGGTGCAGGTGCTGGTAGCCGGTCAGGTCGCGGCGGACGACGATCAGGTGCATCGGCTTGTCGTGGACGACCGCGAAGCGGGTCACCGGCCTGCGCTGCGTGTCGCGCACCTGGAAGCGGAGCTGACCTGGGCGACCGGCCGCGAACTCGGTGCCCAGCGGGGCGAGGGTGAGCCCGGCCGAACTGACCGCCAGCCCGCCCGGCTCGATGGCCGCGCCCTGGTCGGTGCTCGTGGCGGTGCCGTGGCTGTGTGGGCCGATGCCCGGGGGGTCGGTGTGCTCGGCAGCCAGGGATGACGGGCTGCCGGTGGTGGTCCCGGTGGCGTTCAGCCGGCCGAGGCCGAAGCCGAGCAGCACCGCCAGCACCAGCCCGCCGACCACAAGTGCCAGCCGGAGTGTGCTCCGGTCCGGCGCGGCGGAGACCGACTCGGAGACCACCGCCGCGTCGGGAGCCTGGTCGGACGCCGCCGCAGCGGAGACCGGAGCAGACGCCACCGGCACCTCGGGGGCCCGGTCGGACACCGCCACGTCGGAGACCGGAGCAGTTGCCACCGGCGCGTGGGGGGCCTGGTCAGGCACCACCGGCACGGCAGCGGGGTGCTGGTCGGTCATGCCGCCCACCGTACCGCCGTGGCCAGCCACCCCAGGCCGCCGCCCGGACGGCGTGGCGACCGTCGCATTCGCCGCCGCCCGGGAACTTTCCTCCACCAACCCGCACGAACCGGCCCAGCCCGCCGCGGGCGGCGTGGGCCAGCCGGAACCGATGCGGGCGAACGTGGCTCAGCCAGCCACGGCAAGGGGAGCGTGGATCAGCCGGAACCGGTGCGGGCGAGCCAGCGTGGATCAGCCGGCCACAGCAAGGGCCAGCGTGGCTCAGCCGGCCACGGCAAGGGCCAGCGTGGCTCAGCCAGCCACGGCGAGGGCGAGCGGGAGCACGTCGGGTGCGCCGGCCCGGCGCAGTGCCCGGGCCACCAGCGTCATTGTCCAGCCGGAGTCGACCAGGTCGTCGACGAGCAGCACCGGACCGTCCAGCCCGGCCAGGGTGTCGGCCAGGTCGGCCGGCACGGTGAACGTGTCGTGCAACGCGCGTACCCGTTGGGCGCTGTTGCCGCGCGGCCCCGCCGGGCCGCCCGGACCGGCCGGGGTGACCTCGCCGAGCAGCGGCAGCCGGCCCACGGCGGCGATCCGCTCGGCCAACGAGCCGACCAGCCGGGGCCGCCGTCGGGAACCGACCGCGACCACACCTACCGGCCGGCGCGGCCACGGGTCGTCGCCGTGCGCCCACGCCTTCAGCACCTCCACGACCGCGCCGGCGACGTCGTCGGGCACCGGCGCGTCCGGTGCCTCCGGGCCGACGAGATCACGCAGCCGCCCACCCCAGCCCAGGTCGGAGAGGCGCCCGACGGCCCGGCCGGCCAGCGCCTGCTCCGCGGCGGCGATCCGGCCCTTCAGGGGTACGCCCACCGCGTCCAGCCCGGTCGGCCAGAGCTTCTTCGGGGCGATCTCCACGCCGGGTCGGCCCAGGAACGTCTGTGCGGCGGCGAGCGCTGCCGTCGACACGTCGGCGACGAAGAGCGGGTCGGCGCACCTGTCGCACCGCCCGCAGTCGGTCGCCCCGGTGTCGTCCAGGCACTCCCGTAGATACCGCATTCGGCAGTCGGGCGTGGCCGCGTACTCCCGCATGGCCTGTTGCTCGACGGTGCGTGCCTCGGCGACGCGCCGCAACCGGGCCTCGTCGTAGACCCACGGCTCGCCGGTGGCGAGCCACCCACCGCGCACCCGGCGGACCGCGCCGTCCACGTCGAGGACCTTGAGCATCAGCTCCAACCGGGCCCGGCGCAGGTCGACGAGGGGTTCGAGGGCCTGGGTGCTGAGCGGGCGGTCGGTGTGCAGGGCGGCCAGCACGGCGCGCACCTGCTGCTCCGGAGGGAACGCCAGTGAGGCGAAGTAACGCCAGATCGCGGCGTCCTCGACGCCGGGCAGCAGCAGCACCTCCGCGTGCTCCACGGCGCGGCCGGCGCGGCCGACCTGCTGGTAGTACGCGATCGGCGAGGGCGGCGCGCCCAGGTGCACGACGAAGCCCAGGTCGGGCTTGTCGAAGCCCATGCCGAGCGCGCTGGTGGCGACCAACGCCTTGATCTTGTTGTCGAGCAGGTCCTGCTCGGCGGCCCGCCGGTCGGCGTCCTCGACCTGACCGGTGTACGAGGAGACCGGGTAGCCACGGGAGCGCAGGAACTCGGCCGTCTCCCCCGCTGCCGCCACGGTCAGCGTGTAGACGATGCCGGAACCGGGCAGCTGGTCCAGGTGGTCGGCGAGCCAGGCCAGCCGGTGCGCCGGGCTGGGCAGGTCGAGCACGCCGAGGCGCAGCGACTCGCGGTCCAGGGTGCCGCGCAGGACGAGGGCGTCACCCAACTGCTCCGCCACGTCCTGGGTGACCCGGGTGTTGGCGGTGGCGGTGGTCGCCAGCACCGGAGTGCGCTCCGGCAGCTCGGCGAGGAACGTACGCAGTCGCCGGTAGTCGGGCCGAAAGTCGTGCCCCCAGTCGGAGACACAGTGCGCCTCGTCGACCACCAGCAGCCCGGTGGTCGCGGCCAGCTTCGGCAGCACGCCGTCGCGGAAGTCGGGGTTGTTGAGCCGCTCCGGGCTGATCAGCAGCACGTCCACCGCACCGGTCTGGATCTCGGCGGTGATCTCGTCCCACTCGTCGAGGTTCGCCGAGTTGATCGTGCGAGCCCGGATGCCGGCCCGGGCGGCCGCCTCGACCTGGTTACGCATCAACGCCAGCAGCGGCGACACGATGACGGTCGGGCCGGCCTGGTGGCCCTGCTCGCGATCCCGGAGCAGGGCGGTGGCCACGAAGTAGACAGCCGACTTGCCCCAACCGGTGCGCTGCACGCAGAGCACCCGCCGCCGGTCGACGACAAGTGCCTCGATGGCCCGCCACTGGTCCTCGCGCAGCCGGGCGTGGTCGCCGGCCAGCCGACGCAGCACCGCCTCGGCCCGTTCCCGTACCGCCGCCCGCTCGTCGCCCATCCGGCATTTCTACCAGCCCACGCCCGAGAAACCCCACGATCAGCGGGGCACAGTGGGCCCCGCCTCCACCTCCGACGGCGCGTCCGTCGGCGGGACGGGCAGCGGTAGGAAGAGCAGGACGCCGCGGAGCCCGTCGACAACCCCGAGGGGCAGCGGGCAGCGCGCGGCCAGCTCTTCCATCGACGCGTACGGGCCGCGTACCCACCGGTCCATCGCCACCTGCCGGCGTTGCGCGTCGGTGAGCCCGGGCAGTGTGGCGAGCACGTGGTCGGGTACGGCGTTGATGTCCACCAGCCCGCCGTCGTCGAAGGCGCGGGGCAGGTCGGGGCGGCCGATCGCGAACTCCAGACGCGCCGAGGGATAGCGGTGCAGTAGGTTGCGCGCCTGTTCGCGGCGCAGCCGGCGCTCCTCGTCGCGTGCCTGGGCCAGCTGCGGCCGGCCGGTGATCCGCCCCCAGACCCACCGGTTGAGCAGGACCACGTGCAGGGCGCCCACCAGCCAGCAGAGGCCGATCACGCCGAGCCCGAGGAACGCCTCGGCCGCCGAGTCCTCCTTCTCCAGGTCATCGGTGGCGATCATGAAGACCAGCAACACCGCGGTGAGGAGATAGCCGACGGCCGCGAGGCCGAGCCGTCGACTGCGGCGCCGCACCGCGTACGCCAGAATCACCAGCCAGGTCCCGGTGCCGAACGAGAGCAGTGGCAGAAGGGTGCCGGCGACGGTGGCCGTGGTGCTCACCCACGTCGGCAGCGGGTGCCGCTCCCGGCGCGGCTGGTCGACCGCGAACGGGGACGGCGGCCCGGCGGACAGTGCGGGATACAACGGTGACGGCAGATCCGCGTACGGCGGGACGGCCGCCTGGGGCGGTGGGATCGACGCCCGCGCCGGGACGGCCTGGGCGGGCGGTGATGCGGAGGGCGGTGCGGTCGGGGCGGCGGACGGTTGCGCCGGCACCGCGTTCTCTGTCTGCCGGGCGGCGGAAGCCGGAGCGGGCCACCCTGTTTCCGGGACGCCTGCGATGAGGGTCGGGTCGGAGCAGAGGATGCGTTGGTGCAGTGCCTGAAGTGCCTCGCCCGGCCCGATGCCGTACTCCTCCCGGAGCAGGTCACCGAACTCCCGGTAGGCCGCGAGCGCCTCCGCCTGCCGCCCGCTGCGATAGAGCGCGAGCAGGAGCTGGTGCCGCAGTCGTTCCCGGACCGGGAACTCGGCCACCAACTCCACAAGCTCCCCGACCATCTCGCGGTGCCGGCCGAGGTCCAGCATCAGGTCGGCCCGGGTTTCCAACGCGACAGCCCGCAGCTCGACCAGGCGTTGCCGGGCCGCCTCCAGGAACGGCCCGGTGAAGCCGGTGAACGGTTCTCCCTGCCAGAGCGCCAGGGCGGTGGCCACCTCGGTCAGCGCCTCGGCGGCACGACCCTCGGCGCGTCGCTGCCGGGCGCGGTGGATTCCCCGTTGGAAACGGACCGCGTCGAGCGCGTCCGGATCGACGCGGAGCAGATAGCCGGCATCGGTCAGGCTCAACACCTGCCCCGGCGTACGCGGTGACCGGTCCGGTTCCAGCACCCGACGCAACCCGGCGACGTACTTCTGCACCACGTTGGGGCCGTTCGCGGGCGGATCGTCCGGCCAGACCGCCTCGACGATCTGCCCGGTGGGCACCGGACGACCCGCGGACAGCAGCAGAACTGTCAGCACGGCACGCTGTTTGCCGGGACCGAGGTCGATCTCGCGGTCGGCGTACCAGGCCCGCTGAGGCCCGAGGATCTCGAAACGCAGCGTTGCTGACATGCGAATTTCCGCTCCTGACACCTCCGGCAGCGCCGGACGGCAGTGCCCGGCAGCCGGACGGCAGCATATCGGCAGCCGAACCGCCGTGCCCGCCCGCAAGATGGTCACCGGCACAGGCCACGCAGCGAGAAAGAGAAATGTGATGACACAGGCAACGGGCAGCGCGAGCACCACCCGACGCACGGTTGGCGTGATCGCCGCCATGCTGGCCACAACCACCCTGCTCGGGGGGTGTGGGCCCAAGAGCGAACCAGCCTCGGCACCGCAGAGCAGCCCGAGCGCCAGCCCGACCGCCGACCCGAAGGAGACGCTCCTCGGCGCCGTTCCGGACGGCACCGAGGGAACGTTCCGGTTCAGCGGCAAGGACGCGACGAGCACCATCAGCGGGCGAGTCGACCCGGACGCGAAGGGCGTCGAACTGAACACCACGATTCCGCCCGGCGCCGATGGCATCTCCGTCAAGATGTCGGTGCTGATCATCGCCGAGGAAGCCTGGATGAAGATGAAGTTGACCGGCCAGGCGGGCCTGCCGAAGTTCCCGGACAAGTGGATGAAGCTGGACCGCACGAAGCTCACCGACAGCGACACCATCCCGGCCTACGACGGTGCCGACCAGGGCAACGCGGGCCCGCTCATCCAGGCGGCCACCTCGGTGCAGGAGCAGAGCCCCGGGCAGTACGCCGGTGTCATCGACGTCAGTGCCGGTAACGCCGCGAAGGTGCTGGAGGAGGGTGAGGCGGCGGCGCTGGGCGCAGCCGCCAAGACGGTGCCGTTCACCGCGGTGGTCGGCGCGGACAAGCAACTGTCCTCGCTGACGCTGAAGATCCCGGCCGCCGGCAAGGCGAAGGCCTACGACTACGTGATCAACTACGCCGACTACGGCACCGCGCCGAAGATCAGCGTACCGACCGGCGCCGCCGCGACGAACGCGCCGAAGATGGCGTACGAGATCTTGAACAACTGACCCATGACGCACGAAGGGCGGCGGCCACACGGGGGTCCGCCGCCCTTCGGCGTACGTGTGCGTCAGCGGCCGAGGACCGACCCCCCGTTGACGCCGAGGACCTGGCCGGTGACGTAGCCGGCGGCGGGGCTGGCGAGATAGCGGACGGCCTCGGCGATGTCGTCCGGCACCCCGGCTCGCCCGACCAGGGTCGCCGCCACCCGCTTCGCGTGCCCCTCGGCGGTCATCCGGTCACCGAAGAAATCGGTCTCGGCGACATAGCCCGGGCTCACCACGTTGACCGTGATCTGGTCCGGGCCGAGCTGCGCCGCCAGGTCGTACGCCCAGCCGTGCAGGGCGGCCTTCCCCGCCGAGTAGGGCCCGCCGCCGCCCCGCTGCGCGGAGATCGAGCTGACCAGGATCACCCGCCCGCCGGGCCGGCGCAGGACCGGCCGCAGCGCCTCGGTCAGCAGTACGGCGGTGAGGACGTTGGCGTCCAGGTTGGCCCGCCAGTGGGCGGCGATCCCGGCCAGTGTGCCGGTGTCCCCGGCCAGATAGCTGCCAGCGTTGTTGACCACCACGTCGACCGGCCGACCGCCAACCGCCGTGAGCACCCGGTCGACCTGCTCCGGGTCGGTCAGGTCCGCGGTCACGGCGGTGACGGCCTCCGGCCGCCCACACTCGGAAGAGATCCGTCCGGCGGCAGCCGTCACCACGTCCGTCCGCCGCCCAACGATCAGCACGTCGTACCCGTCCCCCGCAAGCGAACCCGCAACGGCCGCCCCAATCCCAGTCCCGCCCCCACTAACAACAGCAATCCGCGACCCCATCCCCAACCTCCCCATCCACAGAACCCCGTCGATCATGACGTTATCGCCATCCACCACGGCGTGTCGTAGCTATAGCCCCATGATCGACGGGGTCGACGTGGTCGACGGGGTCGACGGGGGGTCAGCGTGGGGGGCGGCGGAGGGTGCGGGTTAGGGGGGACAGGCGGGGGGCCAGGCTTGTTAGGCCTCCGGGGAAGAAGTAGACGGCCAGGATGAAGACCGTGCCCAGGACGAAGAGGGGCTGGCTCAGCGGGCGGCTCAGGACGGCCGGCAGGTTGTCCACCGCGTCGCTGGTGCCGAAGGCCGTGAGCCGGTGGTCCAGGTACATGTAGAGGACCCCGCCGAGCACCGGCCCCCACCGGGTGCCCGGGCCGCCGAGCACCACCATGACCAGCAGCGACAGGGTCAGCTCGGAGGACGTGATGTGCGGTGACGCGCCCCCGACGATCAGGACGTAGACCACCCCGCCCGCCGACGCCAGCCCGCCGGCCAGGGTGAACGCCACAAGCTTGTAGCGGTACGGGTCCAGCCCGAGCACACCGATCCGCCGCTCGTCGTCGCGCAGCCCGGCGAGCACCCGCCCGGTCGGCGACCCGCTCACCCGGTGCACCACGAAGACCACGAGCGTCAGGTACGCGAGTGCCAACCAGTACAGGTTGACCGTGTTGGTCACCCCCACCAGCCCGGCGGGCAGCCCGGACACGTCCAGCGGCAGGCCCTCCTCGCCACCGGTGAGGCCGCCGAAGTCCCGCGCGACCAGGATCGCGCCGACCTGGGCGAACGCCAGCGTGACCATGGCGAACGCGATGCCCACGGTCCGCAGCGCCACCGCGCCGAGCAGCGCCGCGAGGATGGTGCCGCCGGTGATGGTCAGCAGCGCCGCCTGCCACAACGGCAGGCCGGCCCGGGTGACGAGGATGTCGGTGCCGTACACACCGGCGGCGAAGTACAGCGCGTGTCCGAAGGAGAGCATGCCGGTCCGGCCGAAGAGCAGGTCGTACCCGGCGGCCAGCCCGCCGAAGATCAGGCAGATGGCGAGCAGTTGCAGGGTCCCGGGCGAGTTGAGCGGCCCCTCGAAGATCCCCGGCAGGGAGATCGTCGAGTACGGCAGGATCGCCAGCACGACCACCGCGACCAACGGCAGGAACGGACGCACGCGGTGCACCCGGCCCGGTCGCGGCGAGGTGGGGGCCGGTGCCGGTGTTGCCTCGATGAGCGTCATGCCGTTGCCACCTTTCCGGCGATGCCCTGCGGACGCAGCAGCAGCACCACGGCCAGCAGCCCGACCACGCAGATGTCGCCGAGCCCGGACGTGCCGTAGTAGTTGACGAACTGCTGCACCAGCCCGACGACGACCGCCGCGTACGCGGAGCCGACCACCGAGCCCATCCCACCGATCACCACCACGATGAACGCGAAGATCAGCAGCGAGCTGCCCTGCCCGGGCGAGACGGTGCCGAAGTAGACCCCGCCGAGCGCCCCGGCGAGCGCGGCGGCCGCCCCACCGATCGCGAAGACGAGCGTGAACGCCTTGCGCACGTCGATGCCGAGCGCGGTCACCATCTCCCGGTTCTCCACACCGGCCCGGATCACCAGGCCGTACCGGGTCCAGCGCAGGAACGCCAGGATCGCGCCGAGCACCAGCACCGCCGCGATGATCAGCAGCAGGCCCCCGTTGGGCACCTGCGCGCCGAGGATGCCGGTCACCTGCCGGGTCCAGTCCGGGCGCGGGAAGGTGCGGGCGTCCGCACCCCAGGTGGCCTGCAACAACGCCACCCCGGCCAGCGACAGGCCGACGGTGACCAGCACCTGTTCGATGGTGCGGGAGTAGAGCGGGCGGATCAGCACCAACTCGACCAGGATCGCCACGAGCGTGCCGGCGGCCACCCCGAACGCGACCGCGAGCACGAAGCCGAACCCGTCGGAGCCCGCGCCCGGCAGGTTGCCCGCCGCCCACCAGGTGCCGTACGCGCCGACGCCGAGGAACAGCCCGTGCGCGAAGTTGAGCACGTCGGCCAGACCGAAGACCAGGGACAGGCCGGAGGCGACCAGGAAGTACAGCGCCGCCAGGCCCAGCCCGGTCAACGTCAACAGGATCACGGTGTCCATCAGTGACTCACCTCCGCCGAGCCCACACCCAGCAGCGACTTGGTCAACGCCGTCTCCAGCAGCAACTCGCGGGCGTCGCCAGTCCAGGCGACCCTGCCGGCGGCCAGCACCACCGCGTCGCGGGCCAGCCGGCGTACCACCGCCAGGTTCTGCTCGACGAGCAGCACCGGCACCGACTCCGCGACCCGTTCCAGCACCTCGGCGACCTCGGTCACCACCTTCGGCGCCAACCCCTTGGTCGGCTCGTCGACAAGCAGCAGCCGGTTGTCGTTGAGCAGCACCCGCCCGATCGCGAGCATCTGCTGCTGCCCGCCAGACAGCGAACCGGCCCGTTGCCATCCGCGCCGGTCCAGCTCCGGAAAGAGCGCGAAGACCTTGTCGTACGCCGGGGTGGTGCCGCGCCGCTCGGCGAGCCGCAGGTTCTCGGCGACGGTGAGGCCGGCGAACACGCACCGGTCTTCGGGCACGTAGCCGAGCCCACCGCGGACCAGCCGGTGGGTCGGGCGGGCCAGCAGGCTCTGCGCGCCCATCCGGATCGTGCCGCGGACCTCCCCGGCGGGCGGGGTGAGGCCGACGATCGCGCGCAGCGTGGTGGTCTTGCCGACACCGTTGCGGCCGAGCAGGACCGTCACGCCGGTCGGGGCGACAGCGAAGGACACCCCCTGAAGGATGTGCAGCCCGGAGATCCGGACCGACAGATCCTGCACCGTGAGAACTGGTTCCATCAGAGCGACTCCCCCAGGTAGGCCTCTTGCACCGTGGGGTTGGCCATCACCGTCTCCGGGGTGTCGCAGGCCAGCAGCGCGCCGTGGTGCATGACGGCGATCCGGTCGGCCAGCTCCAGGATCACGTCCATGTGGTGTTCGACCATCAGCACCGCCCGGCCGCTGTCGCCGGTCAACGACTTGATGACTGCCACCAGCTCGGGCACGTCCTCGGCGCTGACCCCGGCCATCGGCTCGTCCAGCAGCATCACCCGCGGTTCGCCCGCGAGCAGCAGCGCGATCTCCAACTTGCGCTTCTCGCCGTGGGCCAGGGTGCCGGCGAGTGCCGTACCCCGGTGGGCAAGGCCGACCCGGTCGAGCGCCGCGTCGGCGGCGGCGACGACCTCCCGGTCGGCCGCCGCCCGCCGCCACAGTGCCATCGAGCCCCCGCGGTGCGCCTGCACGGCGAGCCGGACGTTCTCCCGCACGCTGAGCGAGCCGAAGACCGAGGACGCCTGGAAGGTACGGCCCAACCCGAGGCGGGCCCGCCGGTGCGGCGGCAACTCCCCGATGTCCTGCCCGTCCAGAACGATCCGGCCCTCCGTGGCCCGGCGCAGGCCGGTGATCAGGTTGAACAGTGAGGTCTTGCCGGCGCCGTTCGGCCCGATCACGCCCAGGAACTCCCCGGGCGCGAGGTCGAGGTAGACGCTGTCGACGATGGCGACCTCACCGATCCGCCAGGTCAGACCGCGGGTGGCGAGCATGGCTCAGCCCTTCATCGCCACGGCCGGCGGCGCGGTCTCGTCACCGGTGAGGCTCTTCTGCGCGGTGGCCGTGAACGCGGTGCCGCTGCCGGTCAGCTTGGCCTGGAACATCGGCTGGAGCAGCGCGTGGTCGGCGGCGCGGATGGTCATCTTGCCCTTGACCCCGTCGAAGCTCCAGCCCTCCAGGGCGGTGACCATCTTGTCGACGTCGTCCCCACCCTCCTGCACCGCACGGACCACCATCTGGGCGGCGGCGAAGCCGTCCGGGTGGAACAGGTCGATGGTGCTGACCTTGGCCTTGAGCGCCTTGCTGGCCTCGGTGTCGCTGGCGCCGTCGAAGTAGTGCGACAGGAAGGAGATCTTCGTGCCGGCCGCGCCGAAGGTGGGCCAGGACGAGCGGATGTCCAGGCCGGTGACGACGGTGGTGGACGAGAGCACGCCCTGCTGGTCGAGGCTCTGCCACATCGCCGGGGCGGTGGTGCCGGCCCAGGCCACGAAGAGCAGGTCCGGCTTGGCCGCCTTGATCTGGCTGGCGAACGGGGTGAACTCGGTGGCGCTGGCCGGCGCCCGGACGCTGCTCACGGTGGCACCCGCGGCACCGATGACGGCCTTGACGGCAGCCTCGTTGGCGTCACCGAACGCGCCGTCCTGGGCGAAGACCACCACCTTCTTGCCGGTCGGGTCGCCGATGAACGACTTGGCGGTCACCACGTCCTGGTAGGACTGCCGCCCCGAGCGGAACGTGTACTTGTTCGCGCCGGTCACCGCGTCGGTGGCGGCCGGGCCGGAGATGAACAGCACCTTGTTCTGTGCCGCGATCGGCGCGACCTGCAACGCCACGCCGGAGGCGGTGGAGCCGGCGATGATCTTCGTACCCTTGCCGATCAGGTCCTTCGCCGCGGAGACCGCCTTGGCCGGGTCACCCGCGTCGTCGACCTCGGTCAGCTCGATCTTCCGGTCGCCGACCTTGCCGGTGCCCTGGGTGGCGAAGTCCAACCCCGCCTTGAACCCCTCGATGTACTGCTTGCCGTAGCTGGCCAGGGCTCCCGACTGGGAGTACACCAGGCCAACCTTGACCGGTGCGGCGTTGTCGCCGCCGCCGGTGGCGGTGTCCTGCGGGCTGCCGCAGGCCGTGGCGGCCAGCGCCGCGGCCATCATCGTGGCGGCGGAGAGGAACGCCCGCCGCGTGTGCCGGACCGTCATCGCGACTCCAGGTGAGGACAGGATGCTGTGTTGTCGGCTCACGCTAGAAGTGACGTCACCCACGGGCTATGTGGCGGAAACACACAAGTAACGGGAATGAGGTGGCCGGGGGTTACAACGGGCCGCACCGCCACCGCGCGACCGGTTCCCCCGATGGCCCGAACCCCCACCGGCCACCCGGCGGATGTGTCGCCTCGCGCCATTCGCCCCGTTCGGTCAGCCGCACGGCCCGTCGTGCTCGGCCGGGCGCGGGCAGCGCCGACGACCGTCGAGCAGGCAGTCACAGCAAACCCGGTGTCGTACGCACTGCGCGTCCTCCTCGGACACCGTCGTCTCGGCCCGGTCCACGTCGGCGAGGAAACCCAGCGCCCGCGTGATCGCCAACCGTGCGTCACCGAGGCACGCAGCCGCTGGACGTAGCCCACCCTCCCAAGATCGCGCCCGGTCGTTGATGTCAACGCCGTTGCGCTAGACGGAATGACTGTTCGTCAACGGGCCCCGGCTCGCCGATCATGGAGTTGTGGTGGGTAACAGAACGCCCGTAAAACCCCCAAAGTCGGCACCACAACTCCATGATCGCCAAGCCGGGGCCAAC